>CAKREC010000003.1 GCA_934316925.1 uncultured Eubacterium sp. | reverse complement strand
CTTATGGTGAGTACGGTCTTGTGGCTACTGAGCCAGCATGGATCCGTTCCAACCAGATCGAGGCAGCCCGTGTTGCTATGACTCGTTATACAAAACGTGGTGGTAAAGTTTGGATCAAGATTTTCCCTGACAAACCAGTTACAAAGACTCCTGCCGAAACTCGAATGGGTAAAGGTAAAGGTGCATTAGAGTACTGGGTAGCAGTTGTTAAACCGGGTCGCGTAATGTTCGAGATCGCCGGTGTACCTGAAGAGACCGCTAGAGAGGCTTTGCGTTTGGCTATGCACAAGCTGCCTATCAAATGTAAGATTGTTTCTCGTGCAGATTTAGAAGGAGGTGCGGGCAGTGAAGAGTAAGGAATTTATGAACACATTAGCAGGTATGTCATTAGCTGAGTTGAATGACGAATTAGTAGCTGCTAAAAAGGAACTTTTTAACTTAAGATTCCAGAACGCAACAAACCAGCTTGACAATACAAGTAGAATCAAAGAAGTAAGAAGAAACATTGCTCGTATTCAGACAGCAATGTCAAAAGAACAGAAAGCAGCTAACTAGTCTTTGGAAAGGAGGATTTTGTTGTGGAAAGAAATCTTAGAAAAACCCGTACAGGTAAAGTTGTAAGTAACAAAATGGACAAAACAATCGTTGTTGCTGTAGTAGACAACGTAAAACATCCACTTTACGGTAAAATCGTAAAAAGAACTTATAAATTAAAAGCTCATGACGAAAACAATGAGTGTAACATTGGCGATAGAGTTAAATTGATGGAGACAAGACCTTTGTCAAAAGATAAGAGATGGAGACTTGTTGAGATCTTAGAGAGAGCTAAATAATTCAGCAAAATATTCTAGAGCCTATGAAAGGAGAATTATAGTTATGGTACAGCAGGAAACCAGACTTAGAGTTGCTGATAACACTGGTGCAAAAGAATTATTATGTATCCGTGTTCTTGGCGGTTCTGTTAGAAGATATGCCGCTGTTGGCGATATTATTGTTGCTACGGTTAAAGATGCAACACCAGGCGGAGTTGTAAAAAAAGGTGATGTAGTAAAAGCGGTAGTTGTACGAACAAAGAAAGAAATCCGTCGTCCAGATGGTTCTTACATTCGTTTCGACGAAAACGCAGCCGTAATCATCAAAGATGATAAAACTCCAAAAGGAACTCGTATTTTCGGACCGGTAGCTAGAGAGTTAAGAGATAAACAATTCATGAAGATTGTTTCCTTAGCACCAGAAGTATTATAAGGAGGTGTCCCTAAGTGGCAACATCAAAGATCAAAAAAGGTGATACCGTTCGCGTTATTGCCGGTGTAGATAAAGGTAAAGAAGGAAAAGTCCTTGAGGTAAAGAATGGCAAAGTTAAGGTTGAGGGCGTTAACAAAGTAAAAATGCACGTAAAACCAAACCAGTCCAACCCACAGGGCGGCATCATTGAAGAAGAAGCTTTCTTCGATGTTTCCAACGTTATGTATGTAGTAAATGGCGAAGTTACTCGTATCGGATTCAAGACAGAAGACGGTAAAGACAAAGTTCGTTATGCCAAAAAAACAGGCGCTGTTATTGATTAATTAAGAGAGGAGGTACTGTTAAAATGGCAAGATTAAAGGAAACTTATTTGAACGAGATCGTTGCAAATATGCAGAAAAAGTTCGAATACAGCAACGTTATGCAGGTACCAAAGCTTGATAAGATTGTAATCAATATGGGCGTTGGTGAAGCAAAAGAAAATTCAAAAGTATTAGATACAGCAATCAGTGATCTTGAGACAATCACAGGTCAGAAAGCTGTTGTAACAAGAGCAAAGAAATCTGTGGCTAACTTCAAACTTCGTGAGGGACAGCCTATCGGATGTAAAGTAACTCTTCGTGGTGAGAAGATGTATGAATTCGCTGATCGTTTGATCAACCTTGCATTACCACGAGTACGTGACTTCCGTGGTGTAAATCCTAACGCTTTCGATGGTCGTGGAAACTACGCTCTCGGAATCAAAGAGCAGTTAATCTTCCCTGAGATCGAATACGATAAGGTAGATAAAGTAAGAGGTATGGACATTATCTTTGTTACTACCGCTCAGACAGATGAAGAAGCACGTGAACTCTTGGCACAGTTTGGTATGCCATTCAAGAAATAGTTAGGAGGTAATTTCATGGCTAAGAAGTCTATGAAGGTTAAACAGCAGCGTAAACCTAAATTCTCCACTAGAGAATACACTCGTTGCAAACTTTGTGGTCGTCCACATGGATATCTGAGAAAATACGGAATCTGCAGAATCTGTTTCCGTGAGTTAGCATATAAAGGCCAGATTCCAGGTGTTAAAAAAGCAAGCTGGTAGAAGGAGGAAAACGAAATGACTATGAGCGATCCTATTGCAGATATGCTTACAAGAATTCGTAACGCAAACACTGCAAAACATGATACAGTAGATATTCCAGCCTCCAAGATGAAGATTTCAATTGCTGAGATTCTTTTGAAGGAAGGATATATCAAAAACTTTGAAGTAGTAGACGTAGATGGATTCAAATCCATTCATGTTACAATGAAATACGGTAAAGACAAAAACGAGAAGATCATCTCCGGTTTGAAGAGAATCTCTAAACCAGGTCTTCGTGTTTATGCAAGTACAGAAGAATTACCTAAAGTACTTGGCGGTCTTGGTATTGCTATTATCTCTACCAACAAAGGTGTTATGACAGATAAAGAAGCACGTAAAGAAAACGTTGGTGGCGAAGTATTAGCATTCGTATGGTAAAAGGCTCTTAAAGAGGAGCGTGTTCCATGAGGCAACATACGTTGCCGAGTGGAAAGATATTGAAACTAATTAACCCCAAAAATTATTATAGGAGGTACCGGCATGTCACGTATTGGAAGAATGCCTATCGCTATTCCTGCAGGTGTTACTGTAGATATAGCAGAAAATAATCAGGTGACTGTAAAGGGTCCTAAGGGCACATTGGTAAGAGTGTTGCCTGCAGAGATGACCATTACAAAAGAGGGCGAAGAAGTAAAAGTTACTCGTCCAAACGATTTGAAAAAGATGAAATCTCTTCATGGATTGACTCGTACATTGATCCACAACATGATCATTGGAGTTACTGAAGGATATCAGAAGAAATTGGAAGTAAACGGTGTTGGTTACCGTGCAGCTAAGCAGGGTAAAAAACTTACACTTTCTCTTGGATATTCTCACCCGGTAGAGATGGAAGATCCAGACGGAATCGAAGTTACTGTTGAGGGACAGAACATCATTATCGTATCTGGTATCGATAAAGAAAAAGTTGGCCAGTATGCAGCAGAGATCCGCGAGAAGAGAAAACCAGAGCCTTACAAAGGTAAAGGTATCAAATACGCAGATGAAGTTATTCGCCGCAAAGTTGGTAAGACTGGTAAGAAATAGAAAGGAGTAAATCACAATGGTTAAAAAAACAAATAGAAGCGAAGTTCGCGAAAACAAACATAGAAGAATTCGTAGCCGTTTGTCTGGTACTCCTGAGAAACCACGTTTGGCTGTGTTCCGTAGCAATAACCATATGTACGCTCAGGTTATTGATGATGTTGCTGGAAACACAATCGTTTCTGCATCTACTCTTCAGGCAGATGTAAAGAAAGATTTGGAGAAGACAAACAATGTTGAAGCAGCAGCAAAACTTGGCGAAGTTATTGCTAAGAAAGCTTTGGATAATGGTATCAAGACAGTCGTTTTCGACCGTGGAGGATACATTTACCAGGGTAAAGTAAAAGCATTAGCAGAAGCAGCTCGTGAAGCTGGCTTGGAATTCTAATAAGGAGGAGAACACATGAAACGTGAAATTATTGATGCTAGTCAGTTAGAATTAGAAGATAAAGTAGTATCAATTAAACGTGTAACCAAGGTTGTTAAAGGTGGTCGTAACATGCGTTTTACAGCTTTAGTTGTAGTAGGCGATGGCAACGGACACGTTGGTGCAGGTTTAGGAAAAGCTATGGAAATTCCTGAAGCAATTCGCAAAGGAAAAGAGGCAGCTGTTAAATCTTTGATTGAGGTACCTCTTGATGAGAATAAGAGTATTCCTCATGATTTCATTGGTAAATTCGGAAGCGCATCCGTTTTGATGAAGAAGTCCCAAGAAGGTACTGGTATCATCGCTGGTGGTCCAGCTCGTGCCGTATTGGAATTGGCAGGATTCAAAAATATCCGTACTAAGTCTTTAGGATCTCGTAACAAGCAGAACGTTGTTCTTGCTACGATCGAGGGATTGAAGAACTTGAAGACTCCAGAAGAGGTTGCAAAACTTCGCGGTCTTTCCGTAGAGGAAATTTTAGGCTAGTAGATGCCACATAGAGCTTTCGTGGCAGATAGGAGGAAAAAATGGCAGGTAAATTAAAAATCACATTAGTCAAGTCTACCATCGGTGCGATTCCAAAGCATAGAAAAACGGTAGAAGCACTTGGCCTTAAGAAATTAAACAAAACCGTTGAGATGCCGGATAATGCTGCAACACGTGGACAGATTCAGCAGATTAGACATCTTGTAAAGGTTGAAGAAATCTAATCAAGGAGGTGCAATAAATGAATTTATCAGAATTGAAACCAGCAGAGGGTTCTAAACAGAGCAATGAGTTCAGAAGAGGCCGCGGACATGGTTCAGGAAATGGTAAAACAGCTGGTAAGGGACACAAAGGTCAGAAAGCTCGTTCTGGAGCACCAAGACCTGGTTTCGAAGGTGGTCAGTTACCACTTTATAGAAGATTACCTAAGAGAGGCTTTACAAACATCAACAGCAAAGACATCGTTGCAATCGGTCTTGACAGACTGAATGTATTTGAGGATGGTGCTGAAGTAACTGTAGAAGCTCTTGTAGAAAAAGGAATTGTAAGCAATCCTAAGGATGGCGTAAAGATTCTTGGAAATGGAGAAATTACCAAAAAGCTTGATGTAAAAGTGAATGCTTACAGCGCAAGTGCTGCTGAGAAGATTCAAGCTGCTGGTGGAAAAGCAGAGGTGATCTAATGTTAACAACAATTCAAAATGCGTTGAAAACAAAAGAAATCCGTATGAAACTGCTTTATGTATTGTTTGCAATGGTTATCGTTAGAATCGGATGTAACATTCCGGTTCCTAACGTTAACAATGATATTATTCAGCAGTTGTTCAATAACAATGCTTCATTGGGATTCCTTGATGTTATGACAGGTGGATCAATTTCCAGAATGTCAATCTTCGCATTGAACATTACTCCATACATCACTGCATCGATCATTTTACAGCTTCTTACCATTGCAATCCCTCGTTTGGAGGAAATGCAGAAAGATGGAGAAGATGGCCGTAGAAAGATTAATGAGTACACTCGTTACTTGTCAATCGTATTGGCTGTAGTCGAAGGTGGAGCATTAGTAATTGGATTCCGTAACCAAAATCTCTTTAGAGAGAATGGTATTGTTGCTATGGTAGTAGCTGTAGTAGCTATGACAGCAGGTGCAGCATTTATGATGTGGTTGGGTGAACAGATTACAGAGAAGGGTGTTGGAAACGGTATTTCTATTGTATTGTTGATTAACATCGTGGCTCGCATCCCAAGTGACTTGTCCACATTATATAAGACATTTGTTGCTCCGGCAGGCGGAAATATCACAAATGCGATTGTTGCAGGAGCAATTATCCTTGCAATTATCCTTGCAATGTTTACATTTATTGTATGGTTGCAGGATGGAGAAAGAAGAATCCCGGTTCAGTATGCAAAGAAAGTTCAGGGAAGAAAAGTGGCAGGCGGACAGAGCAGTCACATTCCATTGAAAGTAAATACAGCAGGTGTAATTCCTGTTATCTTTGCAAGTTCCATGATGTCATTGCCAGTTATCATTGCCAGTTTCGCAGGCGTTCAGCCAAAGACTGGTCCGGAAGCAACGGTATTCCAGAAACTTCTGACTGTTTGCAACCAGAGTGACTGGTGTAAGATTGGAAGCTGGGGAGAATTCAAATATACATTGGGATTGCTTGTATACATTGTATTGATTATCTTTTTTGCATATTTCTATACATCTGTAACATTCAACCCATTGGAAATTTCCAATAACATGAAAAAACAGGGTGGATTTATTCCGGGTATTCGTCCGGGGAAACCTACCACAGACTATCTGACCAATGTTTTGAACAGCATTGTATTTATCGGAGCAATTGGAATGGTTATCGCTTGTGCGTTTCCAATCTTCTTCTCAGGTGCGTTCAATGCCAATGTGTCATTTAGTGGTACATCTTTGATCATCATTGTTGGTGTTATCATCGAAACATTGAAACAGATCGAATCACTTGTATTGGTACGTCACTACAAAGGATTCTTAGGAAATTAATGTATTGTTACTATGCCGGCCCCCTGCCTTTTTTGGCGGGAGGTCGCTAGTTGTTTTTAGCTTTTCGTTAAAAAACAATAGAAAATGGAGGTGGCGACAGCTATGAAAATTGTTATGTTAGGTGCGCCTGGAGCAGGAAAAGGAACTCAGGCAAAGATGATCTCCGAAAAATATGGAATTCCTCATATTTCAACAGGAGACATTTTCCGTGCGAACATCAAAGAAAACACGGAACTGGGACAAAAGGCAAAAGAGTACATGGATAAGGGTTTACTTGTTCCTGATGAATTGGTAGTAGATCTGGTAGTAGATCGTCTGGCTCAGGATGATGCGAAGAAAGGATATGTATTGGATGGATTTCCAAGAACGATCCCTCAGGCAGAGGCATTGACAGCCGCTTTGGATAAGATCGGAGAAAAATTGGATTACGCCATTGACGTTGATGTTCCGGATGAGAACATCGTACGCAGAATGTCCGGTCGTAGAGCTTGTGTAAAATGTGGAGGAACCTACCATATTAAATACAATCCTACCAAAGTGGAAGGCATTTGTGATGCATGTGGTGGCGAGTTGATTCTTCGTGATGATGACAAACCGGAAACCGTTGAAAAACGTCTGGGTGTTTATCATGAGCAGACACAGCCATTGATCGATTATTATACCGAGCAGGGAATTTTAAGAGAAGTTGACGGAACCATTGATTTAAATGATGTATTTGAAGCAATCGTTAAGATTCTTGGATAGTAACATGAAGTCGGGGTTCTGCGGTGCGGGACCTCGATTTTTCTGAGAAAGGATTATCATGGCAGTTACAATAAAATCGAAAGAAGAGATCCAGCTGATGCGCGATGCCGGAAAGATTCTGGCAGAAGTTCACAATCAGTTAGAGGAGTTTATCGCACCGGGAATTTCAACTTTGGATATTGATAAAAAAGGCGAGGAGCTCATACGCAGTTATGGCTGTATTCCTTCGTTCAAAGGGTACGAAGGATTTCCAGCATCGATCTGTGTCTCTGTGAACGATGAAGTTGTTCATGGAATTCCGGTAGCCAATCATTACCTGTTTGATGGTGATATTGTAAGTCTGGATGCCGGTGTGATCTACAAAGGGTATCAATCCGATGCGGCCCGGACACATGGCGTTGGCGTGATCGACGATGATGCGAAAAAACTGATCGATGTTACAAGGGAAAGCTTTTTCAAAGGCATGGAATATGCGAAAGCGGGCAATCATCTTTACGATATTTCAGCAGCGATCCAAAAACATGCAGAGGCAAATGGCTTCTCTATTGTGAGAGAACTGGTTGGTCATGGAATCGGAACCGAGATGCACGAAGAACCGCAGATACCAAATTTCAAACCGAGATTCCGAAAAGGAATCAAATTAAAACCAGGTATGACACTGGCAGTAGAGCCAATGGTCAATGCCGGCAAAAAAGAAATCTGGATGCTGGAAGATGAATGGACGATCGTCACGCAGGACGGAGCAAATTCCGCGCATTACGAAAACACAATTTTGATCACAGAAGGTGATCCTGAAATCTTATCATTGTTATAAATATTTGGAGGATTAATATGTCTAAAGCAGATGTAATTGAAATTGAAGGAACTGTAGTTGAAAAGTTGCCAAATGCAATGTTTCAGGTAGAATTAGAAAATGGTCACAAAGTATTGGCTCATATCAGTGGAAAACTTCGTATGAACTATATCCGTATCCTGCCAGGAGACAAAGTAACATTGGAGTTGTCACCATACGATCTTACCAAAGGAAGAATCGTTTGGAGAGACAAATAATTTAGTAAAAAGTGCTTGCAATCTATCATTTCATATGATATATTTGTATACGGACTTTTTTGAAAGGAGGGTATTACTGTGAAAGTTAGATCATCAGTAAAACCAATTTGCGAAAAATGCAAAGTCATTAAAAGAAAGGGTCGCGTAAGAATCATCTGCGAGAACCCAAAACACAAACAAAGACAAGGCTAATGAATATATCGAATGCCGGAAGTGATTGCTTCTGGTTGTTTTCGTGTTTATAAATAGTTCTTGCTTTCTGTGTTACAGCATCATCCGTCATATGGTGTTGTGATATCGCAACGGTAAGCAGTGTAGAATTCTCCTGAGACATTTCTACTATATATTGGGGAATGCTCAGGTTCTTGTTTTGCATTGTTGTTGTGATTTAAAGCGGCTGCAGAGTGTCATATTCCGGCACTCCAAACGGCGAGAGTTCCTAATAAGAACCTTGCCCTGAGATATTTTTATCTCACCAACAAACTATAAAATAATGGAGGTGTAAAGCACACATGGCTCGTATTAGCGGTGTAGATTTACCAAGAGAAAAACGTGTAGAAATAGGTCTTACCTATATTTATGGAATCGGTGTTGCTAGTTCCAAAAGAATTTTGGCGGAAGCTAATGTTGATCCAGACATCCGTTGTAAAGATTTGACGGATGAAGATGTTTCAAGAATTCGTGACGTTATCGATCGTTCTCAGACAGTAGAGGGTGATCTTCGTAGAGAAATCGCGTTGAACATCAAGAGATTACAGGAAATTGGATGCTACAGAGGTATTCGTCATAGAAAAGGTCTTCCAGTTCGTGGACAGAAGACTAAGACAAACGCTAGAACTCGTAAGGGTCCAAAGCGTACAGTAGCAAACAAGAAGAAATAATATAGGAGGTAAGACAAGTGGCTAAACAAGTTGCAAAAAAAGTGACAAAAAAGCGTGTCAAAAAGAATATTGACCGCGGACAGGCACACATTCAGTCATCTTTTAATAATACAATCGTAACGCTGACAGATTTAGAGGGAAATGCAATTTCTTGGGCAAGTGCAGGTGGACTTGGATTCAGAGGTTCTAAGAAGTCTACTCCATATGCAGCTCAGATGGCAGCTGAGACAGCAGCTAAAGCAGCATTGCCTCATGGTTTGAAATCCGTAGAAGTAATGGTAAAGGGACCTGGTTCAGGAAGAGAAGCAGCGATCCGTGCTATTCAGGCTTGCGGAATTGAAGTAACAAGCATTCAGGATGTTACACCAGTTCCTCATAACGGATGTAGACCACCAAAACGCAGAAGAGTTTAATTTGGATTTTCTGTATCGATAGAATTAAGATTAGAATTTATTAGGAGGAAATTATAATGGCTAGAGATATGACGCCTGTTTTGAAAAGATGTAGATCTCTCGATTTAGACCCAGTTTACTTGGGAATTGACAAAAAGTCTAAGAGAAATGCTAAGTCCGGCAAAAAATTAAGCGAGTATGGACAGCAGTTAAGAGAGAAACAGAAAGCAAAATTCATCTACGGAGTACTCGAAAAACCTTTCCGTAACTATTTTGCAAGAGCTCAGAAGTTGAAATACGGTACAACCGGTGACAACTTGATGATTTTGTTAGAGTTAAGACTTGATAACGTATTATTCCGTCTTGGATTTGCTCGTACAAGAAAAGAAGCTAGACAGATCGTAGATCATAAGCATGTTCTTGTAAACGGCAAACGCGTTAACATTCCATCCTATCAGTTAAAAGCTGGTGATGTGGTTGAAATCAATGAAAAATTCAAAGGAGCACAGAGATATAAAGACATCCTTGAGGTAACTGGCGCTCGTTTAGTTCCTGCATGGTTAGAGTCCAACCAGGAAACTTTGTCTGGTACTGTAAAAGAGATCCCTACCAGAGCAGAAATTGATGTACCAGTAAATGATGTGCTTATTGTCGAGTTGTACTCTAAGTAATTAAGTAAACCCAAAAGGAGGGTCCAGTAGTGTTTGAATTTGAGAAGCCAAGAATTGAAATTGCTGAAATTTCAGAAGATAAAAAATATGGACGTTTTGTAGTAGAGCCACTTGAAAGAGGATACGGAACTACTTTGGGTAATTCTTTAAGAAGAATCATGCTTTCATCCTTACCTGGTACAGCAGTAAGCCAGATTAAGATTGATGGTGTTGTTCATGAGTTTAGCGGAGTCCCAGGAGTAAAAGAAGATGTTACAGAGATTGTTATGAACATCAAGAATCTTGCTATTAAAAACAATAGCGATGATTTGAACGCTTCTAAGACGATTTATATTGATGCACATGGTGAAGGCGTTGTTACAGCAGCAGACATCAAATGCGACGCGGATATTGAGATCATCAACAAAGATCAGGTTATCGCTACATTGAATGGCGGTGCAGATTGCAAGTTGTACATCGAAATGACAGTTACCAATGGTCGTGGTTATGTAAGCTCTGATAAGAACAAGAGAGAGGACATGGGAATCGATGTGATTGCCATCGACTCGATCTACACACCAATTGAGCGTGTCAATATTAAAGTAGAAAATACTCGTGTTGGACAGATCACCGATTACGACAAGTTGACAATTGAAGTATCGACTAATGGTACTTTGGAGCCAGACGAGGCGATCAGCCTTGCCGCTAAAGTTATGAGTGAGCATTTGAATTCTTTCATCGATCTGTCTGAAAAGGCAAAGATGGCAGAAGTCATTGTTGAGAAAGAAGAGAATGAGACTCAGAAAGCTTTAGATATGAGCATTGACGAATTAGAGTTGTCTGTTCGTTCTTACAACTGCTTGAAGAGAGCTGGCATCAACACAGTAGAAGAGCTGACCAACAAAACACCAGATGATATGATGAAGGTTCGTAACTTGGGACGTAAGTCATTAGACGAAGTGTTAGCTAAGTTGAAAGAACTTGGTTTGTCTCTCAGCACGGGAGAAACGGAATAAATAGTGTTAACAAGGAGGAAATACAATGGCAGGCTATAGAAAACTTGGAAGAACTTCCAGCCAAAGAAAAGCTTTGCTTCGTAACCAGGTAACAAATTTGTTATACCATGGCAAAATCGTTACGACAGAAGCTAAAGCAAAAGAAATTCGTAAAATTGCTGAAGGTATGATCGCATTGGCTGTTCGTGAAAAAGACAATTACGAAACTGTTACCGTACAGACAAAAGTACCTCAGAAAGATAAAGACGGTAAGAGAGTAAAAGAAGTAGTAGATGGAAAGAAAGTTACTGTATTTGATACAGTAGACAAAGAAATCAAAAAAGATCTTCCATCCAGACTTCATGCTAGACGTCAGATGAAGAAGATGCTCTACACAGTAAAAGATGTACCAACTACAACTGCTGGAAAGAAAAAAGCAACAAAAGAAATCGATATCACAAATGTCCTTTTCGATGAAATTGCTCCTAAATACGCAGACCGCAACGGTGGTTACACAAGAATCATCAAGATCGGACCTCGTAAAGGTGATGCAGCAATGGAAGTTGTTATTGAGCTTGTATAATCAGATGAATAGAAGGGCTGTCATATTGACAGCCCTTTTTCTACATAAAGGAGTTAGCAGGATATGATTCAAGTGAAAAACGTAAAATATGACTATATTCGCCGCGATGAAAATGATCAGGTGATCGCCGTGGAAAATGCGATCAATGATGTGAGTTTTACCGTGAAGCCCGGTGAATTTGTAGCAATTCTTGGACACAATGGTTCCGGCAAATCGACGCTTGCAAAACATATGAATGCGTTACTGACTCCGGAAGAGGGATCGATCCTGGTGGATCATATTGATACGAAAGATGATACCATGATCTGGGAAATCCGAAAAAATGTCGGAATGGTATTTCAGAATCCGGACAATCAGATCGTGTACAATGTAGTAGAAGAAGATGTTGGCTTTGGCCCGGAAAATATTGGAATACCAACCAAGAAGATCTGGCAGAGGGTAGAAGAAGCATTAAAAAAAGTAGGAATGTTACACGCCAGAAAAGAATCCCCGAATCATTTATCCGGTGGACAAAAACAGCGTGTTGCGATTGCCGGGATTCTGGCAATGCACCCAAAGTGTATTGTATTGGATGAATCGACGGCGATGTTAGATCCGATCGGCAGACAGGAAGTGCTGTCTGCGGTCAAAGAATTGAATGAAAAAGAAAATATTACGGTGCTATGGATTACGCATTATATGGATGAAGTGATCGATGCGGATCAGGTTATTGTGATGGATCATGGCAAGATTGTTATGGAGGGAAAGCCTCGTGAGATCTTCTCACAGGTGGATCAATTAGAACAGTACCATCTGGAGGTGCCACAGGTAACCAAACTGGCATATGAGTTAAAAAAACAGGGCATGCCGTTGCCGGATGGTATATTGAGTGAAACAGAGTTAGCAGATGCGATAGCAGAAGTACTGTAATGGAGTTAAAATGGATATTATTGTAAACAAATTAGAATATATTTATGGCAAAGGAACTGCCTTTGAGAAAAAAGCGCTGCAAGATGTAAATCTGCAGATCAAACAGGGTGAATTTATTGGTTTGATCGGACACACTGGATCAGGAAAATCCACGCTGGTCAGACATCTGGATGGATTGTTAAAGCCAACAGGCGGCGGAATTTATGTCGATGGAAAAGACATTCACGATGAGGACTACTCGCTGAAAGAATTACGAAAAAAGATTGGTCTTGTGTTTCAGTATCCGGAGCATCAGCTTTTTGAAAGCACGGTGATCGAGGATGTGATGTTTGGCCCGAAAAATATTGGAATGTCACAATTGGACATGGAACTGCATTCATTCGAGGCATTGAAAAAAGTAGGAATTGGAGATGATCTGCTGGATGTATCTCCATTTGAGCTGTCCGGTGGACAGAAGCGCCGTGTTGCCATTGCCGGTGTGCTTGCTATGGATCCGGAGGTGCTGATCTTAGATGAACCAACCGCAGGACTGGATCCACAGGGAAGAAATGAGATTTACAGCCTGATCCGTGAACTTCATGAGAAGTCCAATATGACAGTCGTTGTTGTGTCTCATAGCATGGAGGACATGGCAGATTATGTGCAGCGGATCATTGTAATGGACCATGGCACGAAGGCTTATGATGGTACGCCGGCAGAAGTATTTTCACACTATAAAGAACTGGAAGCGATCGGATTGAGAGCGCCATCCGTAACGTATGTGGTAGAAGAACTGGCGAAGCGGGGGATTGAACTGCCGCACAATGCGATTACTGTAGAACAGGCAACCGATAGTATTATGCAGTTATATAGAAAAGGATAATCAGAATGTTACGAGATATTACGATAGGACAATTTTATCCGGCACAGTCCCGGTTACACGAGCTGGATCCAAGAGTAAAGATTGTTACAGTATTCCTATATTTGATTTCTTTATTTTTGTTTCGCAGTTTTTTAGGCTATATTGTCGTCACCGCATTTTTAGGAGCCATTATCTATTTGTCACATGTGCCGCTTAAATATATTTTGAAAGGCTTAAAGCCTGTTGTTGTGTTGCTGGCATTTACCGCTTTTTTTCATATATTCTGGACAAAAGGAGATCCTATTTTTCACTGGCGGTTTATCACTATAACCTGGCAGGGACTTCGCAATGCGCTGTTTATGACGATGCGTCTGATCTATCTGATCATCGGCTCATCGATGTTGACATACACAACGACGCCAAACCAGTTGACAGATGGCATTGAAACCTTGTTAAAACCACTGGAAAAGATCAAGGTGCCGGTTCACGATTTTGCTATGATGATGTCGTTGGCGCTGCGGTTTATACCTATCCTGCTGGAAGAAACAAACCGCCTGATGGAGGCGCAGAGTGCCAGAGGAGCAGATTTTGAAGAAGGAAAATTCTGGCATCGTGTAAAGGCAATGATCGCGCTTATTGTGCCGTTGCTGTTGTCGGCGACCCGGCGTGCATATGACTTGGCGCTGGCGATGGAATCGAGGTGCTATCATGGTGGTGCGGGACGAACCAAGATGAAGCCATTGCATTATCATAAACCAGATTATATTGCGTATGCGATCGCCTGGGTGTATCTTGCTGCGATCATTGTTGTACCACATGTAATCCGCTGGATTGTGTAAAGAGGGAAAGTGATGAAAAGAATACGTCTGAGAATTGCATATGACGGAACCAATTATTGTGGGTGGCAGATTCAGAATAATGCCGTTACTGTAGCTGGAAAAGTACAGGAAGCGCTGGATCAGTTGTTTCAACCTGGAATTGAACTGATCGGCGCAAGCCGAACCGACTCCGGGGTGCATGCCATGGGAAATGTGGCAGTATTTGATGTAGAAACCCGTATTCCGCCGGAAAAGATCGGAATTGCGTTGAATCACCAGTTGCCGGAGGACATCCGGATACTGTCATCAGAAGAAGTCACAGCAGATTTTCATCCGAGATATGCGGACAGCGAAAAAACATATGAGTACACGATCATTCACACCGATATTGAGATTCCTACACTTTCCCGTTATGGGTATCATGTGTACCGCCCGCTTGACCTTGAAGTTATGCGTCAGGCAGCTGCTGAAATTGTCGGCACGCATGATTTTTCCGCCTTTTGTTCTGCAGGAGCGCAGGTAAAGACGAAAGTGCGGACGGTATATGAAGTAGATGTCAGAGAAGAGCCGATCGCAGGAGTTTCCGGCCGAAAGATTGTAATCCGTGTGCGGGGGAATGGATTTTTGTATAACATGGTGCGGATCATAGCCGGGACTTTAGTAGAGGTCGGCATGGGACGACGGAGCATAGAACAGGTAAAATGCGCGATTGAAACCGGTGAACGCAAACAGGCGGGACCGACTGCGCCGGCAAAGGGATTGATGTTGGTGAGGATTGAGTATAAAGAGTAAGAGAAATGCAACATTTTCATCCCTTTCGTCGTTGTATAAGTAAATAATACGATATGAGGAGGGCTTTGCTATGAAAAAACAAATGACATTTGCGATGATCGGTGCACTTACATTATCATTACTGGGAGGAGTTCCGACGACAAAAGCGGAGGAAACGACAGACCCGGTCATGGTTGAAATTAATGAAACGACATTCCCAGATGCAAGGCTGCGTGCGGATGTGGCAGCTAAGGTGGATACAGATCATGATGGCAAATTGAAACAATCAGAAATTGCGGCAGTAAAGAAATTTTCCTTGTATCCGTTTAAAAATTCAGATGATTATGATGAAGAGAACGAAACGGAGAAAGAGCAGTACACACAGAATGATTTTGTGGTTGATCTGAAGGGAATGGAGTATTTTACCTCACTGACCGAATTGACACTGCTTTTCAACGGCGGTGTTGATCAGACCGTGGGACAGAAAGCACATTTAACAAAGGTTAAAAATTTTGATTGCGTATATTCCCTTAATTCGCTGAAAAAATTGTCGATTTACAATGCGGATCTTACAAGTATTTCTACGGATAAATTTTCTTCCCTGGAAAAATTGTCGCTGTATGAGTTAGATCAGATAAAAACTTTGAAGGTCAACAGTAAAACGATCAAGTCACTATGGGTAGAGGATTCTGCGTTGTTGAAGACCTTGGATCTTACAAAGGCATCTGTTCTGAAAACGCTGGTTATGGAAAGCAATGATTCTCTGAATAAGATTTCATTTGCAAAGAAGAATCCAACGATCACAAAACTCCAGTATCGAGGCAACAAAAAGATCAAGAAATTGAATCTGAATGCACTGGTAAATTTGAAAACGCTTTCACTTTCCAAATCCAATATTACCGCGTTGTCGGTTGATAAATGCAAAAAGTTGTCTGTCCTGACATTGGAGCAGATGACAAAACTGAAAACGCTGGATCTGAGAAAGAATAAAAAGCTTAAGGAGTTTTATTCGGATCGTACCAAGAAAATTACGGTATTTGATCTGCAAAAGAACAATCAATTAGAGTCACTTTGGATCGCCGGGGCCAACGTCAAACAGATTCGTCTGGGAAAAAACAAGATTTCGTATTTCCGGGTAAATGATACGAAATTAAAGAAAATGGATCTTAGCAAGGTAAACAAAAAGACACTAAAAGAAATAAACTTATATTCAAATAAAAATTTGAAAAAGGTCGATGTTCGTGCTTTCAAAAACCTGAAAACGATCATTGTTTCCAAGAACACAAAGGTAATGAAAAGAAAAGGAACCGTAACCCGCTGGTAGTGGTGGAAACGTGTAATTGAAAGAAAGAGGCTGTTGCTGATGCGCAGTCTCTTTTTTGCCGTCTTGCAATCGGGAGAAAATATATTTAGAATAAGAATAAAAAAATTGAAAATGATGTAACGAAATTGAATATTTTGACATTAATCTGTAGAATCTGCTCAAGAAGAGAAAAAGTATGGGTAGGGAAAGGAGTAAAGGATGGATTCCATTGAGAAGATCTATGAGGAACATAGTAAAACGGTTTATGGTTATCTGGTTTCGATGACCCATAGCGCGGACCTGGCAGAAGAATTGACGCAGGAGACTTTTTATCAGGCATTAAAAGGTCTGGATCGTTTCGATGGAAGCTGCAAGGTAACAACATGGCTGTGTGCGATTGCCCAAAACCAATGGATGGCTTATCGAAGGAGGAACCAGCCAGAGAGATCATGCATTTGCGTATTTTTGGAAATCTTTCTTTTCGGGAGATCGGGGAAGTAATGGGAAAATCAGAAAACTGGGCCAGGGTGACCTATTACCGGGCCAAGGAGCGACTTAGGAAGGAGTGTAGAGAGTATGAGTGATAAAATTTCATGTAAAGTGATACAGGATCTGCTGCCATCGTACATTGATGGGATCGTCAGTGAGGACAGCAAAAAGCTGATCGAAGATCATTTGACAGAATGTAAAGAGTGTGCAGAGATATTGTCGGATATGAGGGCGGAAAGTCCGGGGATGGACGATCGGTCGCAGCAGAAGAAGGAAATTGATTATCTGAAAAAGATACGAAGAAAGAACCGGCTCAAGATGACAGCGACGGTTGTGACTGCTGCAATTATTTTGTGTTTTGTTGTCTTTGGCGGTTACATCATCTATGGTGGGAAGTTTATTCTTGCCAATACGAAATACCAGATCAATGTATCTGACAGCAAGCTGAATCTGGAAGTTGATCTGCCAGAAGGTTTTGCATTAGGAAAGGCAATAACAACGGAGCAGGATGGAAATCTCGATGTGAAAGTTGAATCCAAACGTGCGCTGGTATTCTGGAGCAAAAAACGCAGACATTTTACGGTAAAATATAATGCAAAACAAACCATTCAAAAGATTACGATCAATGGCGATGTGTGGTGGCAGGATGGCACAAAAATATCCGAACATGTAGCAGAAACGTATTCTGCAAAACATGCGTATATTGGGGATGCTGTTCAAGACAATTGGCTCACATACAAGTTGGGAGTAGGCGAGCATTTCGGAGAATACACGCAGGAACTTCAGACGACCAAACAACCGTATGAGTGGAAGATGATCTTAAGCCAGAAGATCACCGGGAATGAAACCGAGGAACAGGAAAAGATGAAAGCATATTCCTATGTTATGCTTGCACTGGTTGACAATGCAGAAGTTATCTCATGGCATTATGAGACCGCCGAAGGAAGTCAAACGTATCGTGTGACTGCGGATGAGGCTACGGCTGAGTTGAAAAAAGATGTAAAATCGTATGCTGAGTCAGCAAAGAAAACACAGGAATTGATGGATTGGTTGAAAATATAAAAGACAATAGGGTAGAGATGAAAAAACTATTGACATCTCTACCCTAATCTTATATACTAATGGAGTATTGCGTACAAATATGGTTCCAATGCCCCGGAGCTGTATTTTGAACATAAAAATAGAAAACAAGAGTCGGTGCCAGGCTTCCGGACATTGAGCCAAAGGAACTGACGCATAGAATAAGGAGGATTCCAAGGATGAAAAGTTTTATGGCAAGCCCATCCACAGTGGAAAGAAAATGGTATGTTGTAGACGCTGAAGGAAAAACTTTAGGTCGTCTTGCATCCGAGGTTGCTAAGGTATTAAGAGGTAAGAACAAACCAATCTACACACCTCATATTGACACAGGTGATTATGTTATCGTAGTAAACGCTGATAAAGTAAAGACAACTGGTAAGAAATTAGATCAGAAAATCTACTATCATCATTCAGAGTATGTAGGCGGAATGAAAGAAGCTACATTGAAAGAAATGATGCAGAAGAAACCTGAATTTGTTATTACTCACGCAGTAAAAGGTATGCTTCCAAAAGGACCTTTAGGTCGTCAGATGCTTACAAAATTGCATGTATATGCAGGACCAGAGCATCAGCATGCTGCTCAGAAACCAGAAACATTAGAATTCTAAGAGGTTTAGAAAGGAGAAATAACAGTGGCTAGTTCAACATATTATGGAACAGGAAGAAGAAAATCCAGTGTTGCTCGTGTATTCCTTACACCAGGTACTGGTAAAGTAACAGTAAATAAAAAAGATATCGATGATTACTTTGGTCTTGAGACATTGAAGATCATCGCTCGTCAGCCATTAGAAGCTACAGGTACAGCTGACAAATATGATGTAAAAGTTACCGTTCGCGGTGGCGGATTTACAGGTCAGGCAGGAGCTATCCGTCATGGTATCGCTCGTGCATTGAACAATGCAGACGAAGACTTCAGACCAATCCTCAAAAAAGCAGGATACCTTACACGCGATTCTCGTATGAAAGAGCGTAAGAAATACGGTCTCAAGAAAGCTCGTAGAGCTCCACAGTTCTCAAAACGTTAGTCAAAGAGATACGATTTATCACACCTCAGAATTTCGGTTCTGGGGTGTTTTTTTATGGGAACTGTGGTATTATGATTATATAATGATAAAAGAGATTGTATGATTGGAGTGATTTAAATGAAAGATTATGCGGTTTTAACAAATGATGGAAAGTATACGATATTTGAATTTAATAATCAAAGAGTTCGTTTTGTCACTTCTGATAAATTGGAGAGATATACGAAAGTAGTTGAGTGGGATAATGGATATCTGGTTGTGATGGCAAAGTATAAAGAAATGCCAGAAGTTGAAGAGTATATAGATTTAATTCCTATACTTAATATGTTATATTATGATGCTGAAACGTTCTTAAAACCAATTAAGGAGGTTAAGATATATGATGCAGCTTAGTGTAAAATAGCAAACCAATGCTTCTTGCATTACAGCGACAAATAAGTTAAAAAGGACTTCCTCAGAAGTCCTTTTTTTAACCCATCCTATCGGTCACAGCAATCCTTGTTTTCTTTATCGCGATTCTTCGTGTGCTGGCTTGCTCCAGCCGGATGGTGCGGTGGGGCGTACATAGAAGACAGGCGCAGCGGCCGGTTTCCGATGTTGATCACATTGTGCCAGGTGCAGGCTGGAATACAGATAATATCGCCCTGTCTGACATTTTGCACAAAATTCAGTTCATTCTTTTTGTAACCCATGCGGACCTGACCATAGCCGTGTTCTACGCGAAGGATCTGGTCCGTTTCTTCGTGAATTTCCAATCCAATATCTGAACGGATCGGAATGCACATCATGGTGATCTGCATGTAGTCACCGGTCCAGAGAACCTGGCGGTAATCCGAATTCATCATTGTCTGGCGAGGAAGATTTACCGTCAATAGATTGGTTTTACTGTTATTTTGATTACAATTACATTGGCAGCTCATGAAATACTCCTTTTGGAAAATATTGTTGCTTTACTCCAATATATGCAAAAGAAAGTAAAAGGCGCATTTTCAATGTTTCTGTTTTCGTTTGTTAAATAATTCTTTGATACTTTCAGTCGTAATTACCTTTTTATAACGATGAAATTCAAGAGAAGGGAACGCGCGCAAAAAGTGCAGTTCGCCTTTTTTGAAACCATGAAGCTTTTCCTGGATCTGCAGGGTAAGTGCCTGTTTACTGTGTTCAAATTTTGGCACGGTTTTGGTGTTGAACTGCTCGGAAATCTCTTCCATGGCAAGATTGGCTTTCTCTTCGTATTGGTCATATAGTGCTTTTAAATGTGCATTCAGATTGCGGAAACTGCAAAGTGTGATCGTGATGTCTACAATAAACACGATCATCAATACCGCAAAGAGAATATAGCACACAAACGGAGTCAGAAAGTCAAAAAAGCGGAGAAGACCTGGCTGGGACAGTCGGCATACCCATACGCAGCCGGCACCAAAAAGGACAGCGCCATACAGGCAGACTCTTCCATTGAGATTAAAAGGAAAATGGGAGTAGTCCCACCAGCGGGCATGGAACAATTTTTCCATGGCGTAGCTGGTCACATATTCGAGGATCGAGCAGACGATCGCGGCCGAGAGAAACAGCGCAAGCGGACTGTTGACTTCATGAAATAAGAGGTAGCACACAACGGCGCCAACTCCGTAGATCGGGCAAAGCGGTCCCATGAGAAAACCACGGTTGATAAACTTTTTGTATTTTACATAAGAACAGACCGTAGTTTCATAAAACCACCCGATAAAGCTGTATAGAAAAAAGCTTAAAAAGGCGGTAACAAGATTCATAATAACTCCTCCTGGTATTCAGATTGTCGATCATCATTTATGAAGAATATTATACTGGATAAAGTTCCTTTTGGCAAATTGACAAAAGAGTGGTGAGACTGATAAGATACGAGGAGAAATCAATAATATGAGACAAAAGAAACAGGAGGCAATGTATGAAACAGATTCTGTTGGTAGAGGACAATCCGGCGATCGTGATGGGGTTAGAGTATCTGTTGAAAGAAGAGGGATATGGCGTTACGATTGCAGAGGAAAAAGAACAGGCAGAACGTTTGCTGCGAAGTGAAAAATTTGATTTGATCCTTTTGGATGTTTCTCTGCCGGACGGGGATGGCTTTGAATTGTGCCGGAAAATAAAAGAAAAAGATCTGGCGCCGGTTATTTTTCTGACGGCAAGAGATGAAGAAAAAGATGTTGTGCTTGGCTTTGATCTGGGGGCGGATGACTATGTTACAAAGCCGTTCCGCAACCGGGAACTGATCTCACGGATCAAAAATGTTTTCCGGCGTTACAATGACCAGAATGAATTGGTATATGGAAACCTCCGTCTGAATGAAGAAGAGGGAACCTGTCATGTTGGTACAACTGAGTGTCCGCTTACCCGGTTGGAATTTGAAATTTTACGGATGATGCTGAATAATCCAAAAAAACTGTTTACCAGAGAAGAATTGCTTTCCATTGTGTGGGATTCGGCTGGGAATTTTGTGAATGACAACACGCTGACGGTTACGATCAAGAGATTACGTGAAAAAATTGGAGACAAAGATAGCACATTGATCAAAACTGTTCGTGGCATGGGGTATCGTCTGGGAAGTGGGGAATAAAAAATGAATGCTTACAAGAATAAAGAAGCAAAAAAATATATGGTGCTCGGAATTGCAGGCGGCATTGCCATGGCTGTGCTCCTGCTTATCCTTATGCTTTTTCTTCATGCGTATATGAGAGGTGCCGAGAACCGGAAGATCCTTGATCTTATCATAGAAACAAACAACGGGGAAATGCCGCAGGATATTTCCGGCATTACTGCTGTTTTGTCTGGAAAGCAGGAAGGGGACGCGCAGCAGAGAAAAGAACTGAGAGAAGCGTTAAAAGAGTATGGGTATTTTCCGGGCAGTAATTATCTCAATACGAAGGAATCTACACGGCAGATCGTTGTGGCAATGGGAATGTTCCTTGTGGCAGAGGGACTTTTCTTTGGCATGTTTTATTTATATGTCAGAAAACGACAGAGCCGGTTGCAGGAACTGGAAAATTATATGGACCGGATCGCAAGAGGACAGTATGATCTGGAGCTTGAGGACAATTCAGACGATGAACTGAGCAATCTGAAAAATCATCTGTTTAAGCTTACACTCATGTTGCGGGAACAGGAGCAGGATGCAAAAAAGAAAAAGGTGGCGCTGGCAGAGTCTGTGTCGGATATTTCGCACCAGTTAAAAACACCGCTTAGTTCAATACAGATCTTGCTTGACGATATGGTAGACAACCCGGATATGGACGAAGACATAAAAAATAAATTTATTGCAGAATGTAACCGGCAGGTGGGAGGAATGAACTGGATGATCGTTTCCATGTTGAAATTGTCCCGTCTGGATGCCGGTATGGTGGAATTTGAGAACAAACGATTTTTTGTTGTGGATATGATCCGGGAGGCTGTGGATAACTTATCTGTTTTGGCGGAACTTCGTGGATTAAAAGTGGAATACGATCCGGAAATGCTACAGGACATTATATTGTGTGCGGATTACAATTGGAACCGGGAGGCACTTCAGAATATCATCAAAAATGCGCTGGAATACAGTGATGCGGGAAAAAATGTGACAATTGCGGCAAAGGCAAATGATGTCTATGCGGAGATTGTGGTCATCAATGAGGGCAAACCACTAAGTAACAAACAAAAACGACAGATTTTTACCAGATACTACAGTGAAGGCAAGTTTGAGGAAAATAGTATCGGGATCGGGCTGCCACTCGCCAAGGCGATCATTGAACGGCAGGGTGGTTATCTCACGGTGGAATCCAACTCTGAGGAGACAAAATTTATTCTAAAATATATTTTTTAATGTCACTGCAATGTCATTTTCAAACTTTACCATAAAGATTGTAAAAAAAGGAAAGGAAGAGTGTTATGGAAGTATTAAAGGTGGAGCATTTAACGAAAGTTTATGGTAAAGGCGACAATCAGGTCGTAGCGGTCAATGATATGAGTTTCTCTGTGGAACAAGGGGAGTTTGTTGCCATCGTGGGAAGCTCAGGAAGCGGCAAGTCAACCTTGCTGCATTTGTTGGGAGGCGTGGATCGCCCAACAAGTGGAAGCGTATATATCCAGGGGCAAAATATATATGATCTTAGCAATGACAAACTGGCAATCTTTCGAAGAAGACAGGTAGGATTGATCTATCAGTTTTACAACTTGATCCCGATTTTGAACGTCAAAGAAAATATTACATTGCCATTGGAACTGGATGGGAAAAAAGCAGATGAGGAAACGCTGAACGCGATGCTTCAGGATCTGGGACTGGAGCACCGGGTAGAACATCTGCCAAATGAATTGTCGGGCGGACAGCAGCAGCGTGTGTCGATCGGAAGAGCGCTGATCAGCAATCCGGCAATTGTGCTGGCCGATGAGCCGACCGGAAATCTTGACAGTAAATCCAGTGATGAGATCGTGGAACTTTTGAAAAATTCCAATCGGAAATACAAACAGACGATCATCATGATCACTCACAATCTGGAAATTGCAGGAATTGCAGACCGTATCCTCCGCATTGAGGATGGCCGTCTTGTTTCTGAGTAGAAATGGGGTGAGAAAATGAGCTTATTAAGTCGTCTGACACAAAAAAATCTGAAACTGAATAAAAAACGGTCGATCGTAACCATGATCGGAATTATGCTGGCGACAGCGCTTTTAGTTGCCGTTGCGACAATGGCAGCCAGCTTCCGGCTCAGCATGATCGATCTGAGTCGGAACCGGGATGGAAATTATCACTACCGTTTTGCACAGGTGACAGAAGAACAGGAAACCCGGATCACGAACAACCGCGATGTCGAGCAGTATTATGAAATGGCAGGTCTTGGCTACAGCAAGCTGGAGGGATCTGCCAATGAAGACAAACCGTATTTATATGTGATCGGAGTCGATAAAAAGGCAATGGAGCAGTCCAGCCTGCGGCTTACTCAGGGGCGGTTTCCGGAAAATGATACGGAACTTTTGATCTCCAGCCACATCCAGACCAACGGAGGTGTGACTTATCATGTGGGGGATAAACTGGAATTACAATTGGGAAAACGTACCAGTAAAGGAAAGATTCTGACGCAGGATGACAGTTATGATCCGGAGGAAACATGGGAGCCGGGAGAAAAAAAGAAATACACGATAGTCGGAATCTGCGAGCGGCCTTCTACCGAGGAAGAGTACCGTTGGGCACCGGGATACAGTGTATTTACGTATTGTGACACAAGCAAATTGGCAAGCACTTATGCTGGAAAAGATGTTTATGCAAGATTTAACAAGCAGGCATTGAGAGACCGAGAAACGATTGAAAAGACGTATAAGGACATGGATGTATTTTCGAATGCTACTTTGTTGCAGTATGAGACACTCGATCTGCGCGATTCCTCGCTTTCTGTACTTTATGGCATGTCCGGTATTGTATTTGCTATTATTGTGCTTACATCTGTTTTTTGCATCAGCAACAGCTTTCAGATCTCGATCAGTGAGAAAACAAAGCAGTATGGTATGCTGGCATCGATCGGTGCTACGCCACGTCAGATCAAGCAGAATGTTTATTACGAGGGGTATCTTTTGGGGGCGATCGCAACACCGCTTGGTGTAGGATGTGGCTTGCTGGCATCGTGCATTCTTGTGAAGATCGTAAATGTTCTTTTGAAAGAATCATTACAGTTTGAACTGCACTTTCGCCCATCACTTGTCGGCATTTTACTGGCAGTTCTGCTGACTGCCGTTACGATTTTCTTTGCGGCAGGGAAACCATCCCGCAAAGCATCGAAGATCTCGCCGATCGTTGCGATCCATGGAAATGAAGAGATCAAACTTCGCGCAAAAGAGGTAAAAACACCAGGATATATAAAGAAATTATTTGGTATAGGTGGAGTGCTTGCTTATAAGAACAAGAAGCGTAATCGGAAAAAATATCGTGTAGCAACCATTTCCATTGCGATCAGTGTAACAACATTTGTGGCATTATATGGTTTTATGAGTCTGATGTTCCGGGGAGCACAGTATTATCTCGGAGAGAATGGGTACACGCTTTCGGTAAGCATGGGCAGCTATCAACAATCCATGGATGAAGCTGAAAAAACAGTACAGAATCTGGAGTCTCAATTTGACATAAAAGATTATACACTGGTTAAGTATAGTATCTTTGGAATCCAATCTCCCAAATATTCGGATGCGATGAAAAAATGGATGAAGGAATTGAGCATAGAAGATGTCGGAAGTCCAAGTGTCGTTGTGATGTCGCCGAAAAGTTATGAAAACTATGTAATTTCGCTGGGGCTGAATCCGAAAGAGACGAAAGAAGGAGCCATTCTTGTCAACGAAAGCGTGAGTACGGTGGAAGATGATGACCGGAAAGTAAGTTATTCTGTCTATGATTACCAAAAGGGAGATACGCTATCGGGACGTTTTGAGGTTGATCGTGAAACGAAAAAAGCAGAAATGCCGATCACGGCGATCACGGATAAGAAACCGGTTGGTTTTTTGCAGACTTTCAGTGATGCAGGAATGATCATTGTAGAAAACAACTGGATGGAGAAAGCGGGCGCACCGACAATGAGTGCGATGACATTGTATTTGGATTCGGATGATGCAGATCAGATTCAGGCAAGCATGATCCAGGCTGGCCCATACAAAACCGAAGATTTTTACAATGCGTTGGAAGAAAAACGCTCTCAAGATGCCATTTATTTGGTGATTGAAATCTTTATGTATGGTTTTATCGTGGTAATTTCACTGATCGGTATTACGAATATCTTTAATACGATCACAACGAGTATGGAGCTGCGTTGTAAAGAATTTGCCATGTTGCGGTCGATTGGTATGACAAAAGCAGAGTTTAACCGCATGGTGGGACTGGAAAGCCTGTTTTATGGTGGAAAAGCGCTGGTCATTGGACTGATTGCGGGAAGTGCTTTGTCATATGTGTTCCACCGTCAGCTGGCGAAGGAATTGGAGCTGGCATTTCAGCTGCCGTATATGGCGATCCTGATCGCTGTCTGTGCCGTATTTTTGCTCCTGCTTTGGATCATGAAATATTCCATTCGCCAGATTCAAAAGCAGAACATCATTGAGACGATTCGAAATGAAAATATCTAGGAAATATCTGGGTTGCTGCCTATTGCTCGCTGCGGATCGCCCAGCGCATCTTTGTGGAACGGGCACGCGGATTCTCAAAACATTCTCTGGCAGAAGGACGGATCACATCCTTGGATACCTCAGAATAAATTCCTTCGCGAAGTCCCTGTTTAAATGCTTTTTTTACAAGGCGGTCTTCACCGGAGTGGAATGTGAGGATCGCTATCCTGCCACCTGGGGCAACGACATCCGGCAGCTTGTCCAAAAACTGATATAAAACTTCAAATTCACTGTTTACATCAATACGAAGGGCTTGAAAAGTTCTCTGGCAGGACTTTTTGACCCCTTCTTTTTTATCCTTTTCCGGAAGAAATGAAAGTGCTTGTTCGATAACGTGAACCAGTGCAAAGGTGGTGTCGATCTTGTCGCCACTGTGATAGGTTTTGATGATGGCATCGGCAATCTCTAAGGCATACGGTTCATCCGCATTTTCTTCTAACATACCAACGATCTCTTCCTTCGAGAGTTCATAAAGCCGGTCAGCGGCAGATACACCGGAGGTAGGATCCAGACGGAGATCCAGAGGACCATCGAATTTAAAAGTAAATCCACGCTCCGGGTTGTCGATCTGCATCGAAGAAACGCCCAGATCTGCGAGAACAAAATCAAATTTGTGATCCGGGCAGACTTCATCCAAATGACAGAAATTCATGTTTTTCAGGGTAAAAAGATCCGGACCATATCCTGCCTTTTCAAGCCGTTCTTTGGTTTTGGCGGATTCAATCGGGTCGACATCGGTTGCGTACAGATGGCCCTTGCCCTGCAGGGCAGCGAGCATACGCTGGGAGTGTCCGCCGTATCCAAGTGTGGCGTCATATCCGATCTGTCCCGGCTTGATCTGTAAAAAAGAAAGAATCTCATCTACACAGATAGGGATGTGCATACCGGCAGGTGTTTTGCCTTTCTGTATGATCTTTTCAATGTCGTCTTTGTATTTTTCAGGATTTAATTCTTTATATTTTTCCTCATAGCGTCGAGGGTGAGTGCCGGAATAACGGACTCTGCGTTTGTGCTGTTGTTCCAAAATAATTCTCCTTTAGGGTTTAAATTTATGAATTCTATGCTTTACAGTATACTACGGATGGGTGTTGCGGTGCAAATTGAGTTTGCAATAATGCTTTGTGCGGTAATCACTCTTGTTGTTTACATATTACGCAAAAAGTAGCGCCCTCGGTCTGGTAAACTAAGGCGCTACTTTGGTTGTTTTAGCTGCCGACGGCTAGGGTCGATCTAGTCATCGGTTCTCTTGTTAAGTACATTATAGTAATATTTTGAAAATAATTCAACTGTTTTATTCGGCTTATCAAATTATAAAAATATATTTCTGTTGCTATCCAAAGTTTCTTACTATATTTACGAAAACATTGAAAAACACATACTATAAAATTAATGATAATTCCTATTTTTTTACATCAATTCTCTTTTCTGTCATCTAATCACAAACACATAAATGCTTGGAATAATTCCACCCAAAATCATTGATATTAAAAAAATATATAAATAGTGTTTTTGTTTATGGAAGAAAAATAATATAGGTGCAAAAATTATGACATATAAAACGCATCCTAGTAATCCATATATACGCATTGACTCTCCCTCAGCTATATAATCAACTGAACCTGGTTCTTCCATAAAATTGCCTAGAGTTAATATACTATACCCTAACCAAAAGAAACTAACCATTCCCCAAACAAAGCCTATTATTATAACTATAATTTTTTTTATAATCGAATATAACTGTTTCATAAGTCATTCCCCCTAATTATACTTATATCTCCTTTTTAATATTGCTTGAATCTGTGAAACTTATTTTTCATTGTACTGATTTTATACTTAAAAATCAAGGTTGTGGACGTTTAAGATGGGGCGTATCAATGACACTGGTTCCCAAAGCTATCTCCATTTTTTTTGCTTGACTGCTGCCACTCTTTTATATTTCCGTACTTGGAGCAGAAAAGCTTTGCGGTTGAGTGGGATGGAGTGCGACAGCACTCACACGCGTAAGCGCCCACGAGACGCAAAATTTTCTGCCCCATTACGGAAACTATAAAAAAGCACCAGCATTGCACCAATCCAAAAAATATGGTAAGATGTCCACAATTGTGTGAAAGAAGGTGTACATATGAGAAATATTGTGCTGATTGGAATGCCGGGGTCTGGCAAGTCAACGGTAGGCGTTTTACTGGCAAAGGCACTTGGCATGAAATTTGCAGATCTGGATCTTGATATTATGGAGAGAACTGGAAGAAAGCTGCAGGAAATTCTGGATCAGGATGGACTGCGGGCCTTTTTGCAGGAAGAAGAGGACACTGTACTGGCAAGCCAGTATACGAACACGATCATCGCCACAGGAGGAAGTGTTGTTCTGGAACCGGCAGCGATGGCGTATTTGCGCGAGAATGGCGTTTTTGTATTTTTGGATGTGCCATTGTTGGAATTGCAGCATCGGATCACCAACATCAAGACACGGGGGATCGCCTGTGAAAAAGATCAGACGCTGGAAGATGTGTACCGGGAGCGGATTGGATTGTATCGCGAATATGCGGATATTACGATTGGCATTGAAAAAGACATTGAGGCTACCGTGCAGGAAGTCATCAATCGGTTGAAATAAGAACAAACGGTTAAAATATGAGCAAATAAAAAGTGCCAGCTGGCAGATACAAGTTTATTGTATCACCAGACTGGCACATGAAATATCGTCGGAAAGATTGTAGATTTTTCCAGTGGTCAATCCGATCACGGTAGGACGCAGAACCGAACCGGTATGATTTTCAATCACTTGTGCTTTTTCGCCATTGCTCAGCGTTACGATCGAATCGACCGGATAGAGGATCACGGTTTCCATAAAGCTGCGGATACAGTCGACATCCAACTCTTCCGGCATAGATAAAATGATTTCTACGGCTTCACGTTGCGTGAAGCTTTTCTTGTATGGGCGGTCGGTGACCAGTGCATCGTAAATATCGGTGACCGTAATGATCTTGGCGTATGGGTGGATCTGTGAAGAAAATACGCCAAAAGGATACCCGCTGCCGTTACATTTTTCATGATGCTGTAATACGGCGATGGAAATAGCACCCTGAAATTCCGGCTTGTCCTTCAAAATCTCATATCCCCAGATCGGATGCTTTTTCATAAGTTCAAACTCTTCTTTGGTAAGTTTCGCCGGTTTGTTCAAAATCTCAGGCGGCACTTTGGACTTGCCCATATCATGAAGTAGTCCGGCAATCCCGATCTCTTTGATCTGGTGGCTGGGCAGCCCCTGCTTTTTGGCACAGATCATCGACATGGTCGCCACATCAACACTGTGCTTAAATGTGTACTCATCGCTTGTTTTCAGCATACTGATGTCAACCGCCAGCGCATTGTTTTCATCAATAGCGGAAAGAAGTTCAGAGGTAATGCGGTTACTGGTTTCAAAAAACTTAGAAGAATCCGAATTGTTGTATAAAAATTCGATTCCTTTGGAAATCCTTTTTTTTACTTCTGCAGAAAGATCTACTTTTTTTGGATCCTCTTTGCGCCTTGTGGCAATCTGTTCTTTGACAAAGTCCGGAATGATCAGCGGTGGTACGGGTGCTTCGGTGGCACCGTCCACTTCCAGCAAAACAAAGACTCCGGCGATCCCCCTTCGCCGGATCTGCTGGATCACGACAGCGTCCAGCAGGATCCCCCGCTGAACCAGGATGCGATCCATTCGGTCGACTACATACTGATCGATCTGCATCCCTGGCTGCAATTTCTCAGATTCTAAAAAAATCCGTTGTTTCAAAAAATCCCTCCTAGATTATGTAACAATCAGTCATTCAATATTATATACTTTCTGCCGGTATTAGACAATGTGGGAGAATCCGCTTGCAACATGAAATATATTCATCTTTAAAATGAATTGAATTAACCATTTTCGCTTTACAATTGTGCTTTATGCGATATAATAAATAATGCTGAATGTAAATAAATGAAAAAAATTCATCAAAAAAGATCCATGGAGGTATGGAATATATTATGAAAAACGGAATAGAGATCCGCTGGCACGGAAGAGGAGGCCAGGGAGCCAAGACAGCCGCACTGCTGCTTGCGGATGTGGCATTTAAGACAGGACAAAATGTACAGGGATTTCCGGAGTATGGTCCGGAGCGTATGGGAGCACCGATCACGGCGTACAACCGGATCAGCTCAGATGTGATCCGCGTACATTCCAATATATATCATCCGGATTATGTGGTCGTTGTAGACGAGACATTGCTGGATTCCGTAGATGTAACAGCAGGGCTGAAAGAAGAAGGCGCTATTGTTGTAAATACGCCAAAGAAAAAAGAAGACATTATGCAGCATCTCAATGGCTACAAAGGAAAAGTTTACACGGTAGATGCAAGAAAGATCTCGGTTGAAAATTTAGGAAAGAATTTCCCGAACTCACCGATGTTAGCAGCGATCGTTGCCGTCAGTGAAGTGATGCCAAGAGATACTTTTATTCATGAGATGCGTCAATCCTATCAGCACAAATTTGCCAAAAAACCAGAAGTCATCGATGGAAATATGAAGGCACTGGAGGCCGCATTTGATGTACTGGAACAGGCAAAAAACGCATAGAACTGAGGGAAAGGAACGAGATATGAGAACAGATATAACAAAGATCAATGAGAGTACACCACATCAGGATCTGACCGAGGGCCTGATGGTATTTGCCGGAGGAACTTCCAAGCTGTTTCATACTGGCGAGTGGAGAACCAATACACCGGTTTTAGAAGAAGAAAAATGCAAACAGTGCTTATTATGTACCCCGGTTTGTCCGGATGGCTGCATTCTGGTCAAAGACGGCAAACGCCAGCCGATCGACTATGATCACTGCAAAGGCTGTGGCATTTGTGCAAAAGTATGTCCGTTTGGGGCAATTTCGATGAAGGAGGGAAATATCTAATGGCTATTAAAGAACGTATGTCAGGAAATGAGGCAGTGGCTTACGCGATCCGGCAGATCAATCCAGATGTTATGCCTGCATTTCCGATCACTCCGTCAACAGAGATTCCACAGATGGTTTCTACATACATTGCCAACGGTGAGATGGATACCGAATTTATCCCGGTAGAGAGCGAACATTCTTCGATGAGTGCTACGATCGGTGCTGAGGCAGCAGGAGCCAGAAGCCTTACAGCGACATCATCGGCTGGACTTGCCCTGATGTGGGAGGAACTGCTTTTGGCAGCATCCAACCGGCTTCCTCTTGCGATGGCATTGGTCAACCGTACCTTATCCGGTCCGATCAACATCAACTGTGACCATTCTGATGGTATGGGCGCAAGAGATACCGGCTGGATCCAGATTTATGCAGAAAACAATCAGGAAGCGTATGACAATTTTATTCAGGCTTATCCGATCGCAGAAAATAAAAACGTACATCTTCCGATCATGATCTGTCAGGATGGTTTTATTACCTCTCATGCGGTTGAAAATATTACATTACTGGAAGATGACAAAGTAAAGGAGTTTGTAGGAGAATATCAGCCGGAAGAATTCCTGTTGAATGCCGGAAAACCGATTGCGGTCGGCCCATATTCGATTTCCAATTATGCCATGGAAGCAAAGAAAAATCAGGAAGTGGCAATGGAAAATTCGAAGGAAGTGATCGTTGAGGTTGCAAAAAAATACAAGGAACTTACAGGACGCGGCTTTGAATTATTTGAAGAGTACCGCACAGAAGATGCCGATTATATCATGCTGATCATGGGATCTGCAGCCGGCACAGCAAAAGAAGAAGTCGATCATCTCCGAGAGAAAGGGAAAAAGGTTGGCGTATTGAAATTGCGTGTATTCCGTCCGTTCCCGGCAGAAGAGATCGCACAGGTGCTGAAAAACTGCAAGGCAGTTGCGATCATGGACCGCTGTGAAAGTTATAATGGCAATGGTGGCCCGCTCGGTAGTGAAGTGCCGGCAGCACTGTTCCAGAACAAAGTTATGATCGAAGCAGTAAATTATATTTATGGTCTTGCCGGAAGAGATTTTACAACGACAGAAGTGGCTGCTGTATTTGAAGAATTAGAGGATATGGTAGAAAACGGCAAGAAAGTACAACAGCATCAGTACATTGGATTGAGAGATTAGTGAGGTAGATATGAGCGATTACAGTTTAAAAACAATGATGGAAAAACCAGAGCGGTTAGCACCGGGACATCGTATGTGTGCCGGATGTGGCGCCACGATCGCTGTGCGTGCCGTACTGCGTGGATTACATGAGGGAGATCATGCCGTAATCGGTAATGCTACCGGTTGTCTGGAAGTTTCTTCTTTTATGTATCCATATACATCCTGGGAAGACAGCTATATTCATAATGCATTTGAAAATGCAGGTGCTACACTCAGCGGTGTAGAGACTGCGTATAAAGCCTTAAAAAAGAGAGGCAGGATCAAAGAAGAAGACAATTTTAAATTTATTACATTTGGTGGAGATGGCGGTACCTACGACATTGGATTTCAGTCATTATCCGGCGCGATGGAGCGTGGCCATGACATGGTTTATGTCTGCTATGACAATGGTGCTTATATGAATACCGGAATCCAGCGTTCCTCTGCGACACCGATGTATGCAGATACGACAACAACACCAGTAGGAAGTCAGTCCAATGGTAAGATGCAGAACCGAAAAGATCTGGCAAGCATCATTGCAGATCACGACGTACCATATGTAGCGCAGACTACATTGACAACGGATTTCAAAGATCTGCACCGCAAGTCGGAAAAAGCGATTTATACAGAGGGAGCAAGCTTTTTAAATGTTATGACACCATGTCCACGAGGCTGGCGTTATGATACCCCGGATATTATGAACATTTGTAAATTGGCTGTTGAGACTTGTTACTGGCCATTGTTCGAGGTGGATCATGGCAAATGGATTCTATCCTACGAACCAAAACGCAAGCTGCCGATCGAGGATTTCCTGCGTTCACAGGGAAGATTCAAGCACTTGTTTAAGAAGGGCAACGAAGATCTGATCCAGCAGTTCCAGGATGAAGTAGACCGGCGCTGGGAAGATCTGTTGTATAAATGTAACCGATAATAAGGGGAAGACATGACATTACTTACATATCAGGTATTTAAGACCGTGGCAGATCAGGGAAGCTTTCGCAAAGCGGCAGATCTGCTGGGACTTACTCCATCCGCGATCAGCCATGCGGTGGCGGCGATGGAGAAAGAACTGGGATTTTCAGTATTGAATCGAAATAAGACAGGAGTGACGCTTACCAATTATGGAGAGCGTCTTCTTCCTTTTGTGAATGCGGTGCTCAACAGTGACGAGAGCCTGCAGCAGGCAGTGGCGGATTTCAATGGACTGAAACAGGGACGGATCCGGGTTGGCTGCTTTTCCAGTGTTTGCACCAACTGGCTGCCGGACATCATGCACTCGTTTCAGAAGGAATATCCGGCGATCACGATCGAACTGTTTCAGGGAACCTATGAAGATGTGGCATACTGGATCAAGAATGGTGTGGTGGATCTTGGCTTTTTGTCTGTTTCGAGTGCTGGAGATATTCCGATCGAACCACTTTATAAGGATCCGCTTTTATGCGTGGTGCCAAAAGGCATGAAGCGCCGGAAAGAGGGATCTTGCATGGATCTGGATGAATTAAAGGATCGCGAATTTGTAACACAGCGGGAAGGCACCGACGCGGATATTCAGAATTTTCTAAAGGAAAATCATCTTAACGTGAAGTCTAATTATCATGTGGTCGATGACTTGTCTACGATCGCGATGGTGGCAAATGATTTTGGAATCTGTCTGATGCCGGAGATGGTCATGAACGATATTCCGTATGAAGTAGATTGTTACCCGCTTGCAGAGGATGCCTACCGGATCATTGGGATTGCAACATTGAACCCAGGCAATATGGCACCCGCCATAGGCACATTTTACCAGCATGTGCTGGACACGTATCAGCAGGAAGAATACCGAAAATAAAAGAAACTCATCGTAAAAAGGTGAGTTTTTTATTTTGTCCTGTCATATTTATCAAACAATCCGTAGTATATAGTTGGAGGTGAAAAAATGGAGGATCCATTGATCATTAAATTATTGGAAGAGCGCTCGGAACAGGGAATTTCAGAGATGAGAAATAAGTATGGTCCGCTATGTGGGAAAATTATGCGTGGAATTTTGAAGAATGAACAAGATGTACAGGAATGTATGAATGATACCTGGCTGGCAGTCTGGAACCAGATTCCACCACAAAAACCGGACCCCTTTATTTCCTACCTGTGCCGTATTGCCAAAAATCAGGCATTGAAGAAGCGTGAATACCTGCATGCCCAAAAGCGCAATTCAGATTATGAAGTGGCACTGGATGAACTTGAGAAAGTACTCGGAGGGGCAAGACCGGTGGAAGACGAGGTGATGGCAGCAGAACTAAGTCGGGTGATGAATGCGTTTTTGGAAAAACAGACCCGGCAGAACCGTATATTTTTTGTCAGACGATATTGGTTTGGCGAGAAAATATCAGAGATTGCCAGAGAATGTGGGGTCAGTCCGAATTATGTAACGGTACATCTACATAGGATGCGACATAAGTTGAAAAGCTATTTGCAAAAGGAGGGGATGTGGAATTAAGATTGGACCCAAGGAACGGATCAAGAAATATGGAACGGAAAAGAGGATTAAATATGGACAAAAAAGATATAAAAAAAATGTTGGACGGAATCCGTGATGAATATTTGGAAGAGGCTGTTGAAAATTCGGGAGTGGAAAGAAAACATAAAGGCGGCAAAACCGTGTGGTGGAAAGCGGCTGTGGCGGCAGCAGTGTGCATGGTGATCCTGGGTGGCGGAGTATCGGTATACGCTTCCAACCATCTGGAAGGCAAACCATTGACGATGCACAATCTCATACAGTCTTTTCGAGGAAAAGAGGTAACGGTAAAAGGAGGAAAAGGTATTTCGATTGAGAAACAGACCCCAACGGTAACGGCTTCTCAAACACCGGACTCGGGTGATCCTGCCGCTAAGGGCCAGGGGGAAGTGACGAAAAAGTATTTAAGATTAGCTTATATTCCAAAAGGTTACCATATTACGGAGGAAGGCACCTCGATCTATTATGGTAAAAACCAGGATACCGATTTCTTTACGGTAGCTTTTTTCCATCTGCAGGAAACCTTTGTCAACATCCTGCCACAAGCGGAAAAGATGGATCATTATCGAGTAACATCCGGGGAGGTATATGTAGCAAAAAATCAACATCAAACTAGAGCATGGATCCTGTTTGACGGAAATGATTATCTGTTGGAATTACGAGATGACAATAACAATCTTACGGAAAAACAGATTCGTAAATTGATGGAAGGGGCGAGTCTGAGTGACCAAAAACCAAAAATCATGTATCAAACATTGGAATGGACGAAAGAACAGAAACAAAGTTATGAAAAATGGTTGAAAACATATGCACAATAGAAAAACGAGCTGGCAAAATGATGTCAGCTCGTTTTTTTTGATTTAAACAGGAACATGCTAGCTTTCTTCATCTTCGTCGTCTACTTCATCTGCCCAGGCGTCCAGATCAACCAGAGTGGACAGCAGTTTGCCGAGATCCTCACTGTTGTATTCGTATACATCCTCGTCGTCTTCAGAAGGTGTCATCGTTACATTTACTACGGTTTCCTCTTTGTAGGTAGGATCCTGCAGCTGCTTGTCGCAGGAGTCGATCACTGCCATAAAGAATTTGTTGGTAGCTTCTTCTTCATCAAAATCGTCTTTGTGTTTTTTCGTCCATTTGTTGGATTCTTTATTTCCATACGCGATCGCTTTTTTAAAGATCACAAGAGGCTTGATCGAAACCGGTACGGTCACGGTGCCATCCTCATTGGCGATGGGATCCTGTACGGTGTACTGGCATTTGCCAAGGATCGTGGACAGCTCTTCCGTAAGAGCAGTTTCGATGCCGGAACCGATCTCATAGGTTACATATTCAGACAAAATGCTTGCCAGATTGGAACTGTAAGAATTCTGGATATCGGATGCGGAAGAGCCGGTAGCATCGGCAAAGGACTGGAAGTCCTGTTTGCACATCGTGTCCAGGTATGCTTTGATAAAAAGCGAGGTGTTTGCGTTCTCTTCTTTGGCACTTTCGACCGCACTTCCCGTAGCGGATCCGGAGTCTGCTTTTTTTCCGCATCCGCTTACATTCAGTACGCATCCGGCAGCAAGAAGTACGCATAAAAATTTAGAAAAATGTTTAAAATACATAAATAATTTCTCCTTTAGAATTTCATTGGATTTAACTGTAAAACATTTTAAAGATTTTGTCAAATAGAGGATTATTTCGGTAAAAATGACGAAACTGTTTTACATATTCTTTTTTAAGGAAAATTTCCTTTACAAATGAAAAATCTCGTCCTATAATGAGTGGAGCGAAAATTGGCATAGCTAATACTATTAAATAAGAAAGGATGGAAATTGTATTATGAGTACAAGTGCTATTTTATTATGTATTCCGTTTGTTGCATTATTGCTGTGTATCGCAATATTTCCATTAGTAAAAGAGGATTGGTGGGAAAAGTATCGCCCACTTGTGGTTCTGATCTGTTCGTTGTTGTTTATCGTACCATCACTTTTTATTAATGGAGCGCATCCGACCGTAGAATCGGTGCTGGAATGCCTGATAGACGACTACCTTACATTTATTGTTTTATTGTTTGGCCTTTTCTGCGTGGCAGGAAATATTCATGTGGAAGGACAGTTTGCGGGCAAGCCGGTCACCAATATCGTTATGCTTGCGATCGGTACATTTCTTGCCAGTTGTATCGGTACAACCGGTGCCAGCATGGTTTTGGTCCGTCCGGTATTGAAGATGAATTCCTGGCGTGGAGCCAGAGCGCATGTTATGATCTTCTTCATTTTCATGATCTCCAATCTGGGAGGATGTCTGACTCCGATCGGTGATCCACCACTGTTGATGGGATTCACACATGGAGTTCCATTTGCGTGGAGCTTGCGTCTGTTCCCGATCATGTTGTTTAATATGGTTGCATTGCTGACGATCTTTTTCTTTATTGATCGTTCGCGATACAAAAAAGATCTGGCGCTGGGACATACACCACCGACGCCAAAAGATGGTCCAAAATTAAAGATCACGGGTGCTCATAACATTATTTTCCTGATCACGATCGTATGTGCCGTTATTATCAGCGGTGTGATCCCGGGACAGGGAATTCACATTTTTGGTGAAGTATACCTGAAATGGTCTGCCATCGTAGAAGTAGCGATCATTTTGTTGTCTGCTTTGCTTTCCTTCAAGACGACAAAGAAAGAGATCCGTGAAGAGAACCGCTTTAGCTGGGGTGCAATCCAGGAAGTGGCAGTATTGTTCATCGGTATTTTCATTACGATGCAGCCGGCACTCAACTTGTTGAAGGTTCAGGGACCTCAGCTTGGACTGAACAAAGCATGGCAGATGTTCTGGGTTACCGGAGCGTTGTCCAGTTTCCTTGATAACACACCAACCTACCTTGTGTTCTTTACGACAGCAGCAGCTACGGCAGCAGTTGGCAAAGTGATCACAGTTACGGTAAGTGGTGTTACCACGCAGATTTCTACCAAGCTGCTCACCGCGATTTCATGTGGTGCGGTATTTATGGGCGCCAACACATATATTGGAAATGCACCAAACTTTATGGTTAAATCGATTTCCGATGAAAATGGTGTGCGTATGCCGTCATTCTTTGGATATCTTGGCTGGTCGATCTGCATTTTGATCCCTGTATTCCTGGTAGATACGGCACTCATCACATTTTTTATGTAAGAAATTTGACAGTTCATGTTTAAATATAGTACAATGGAGTTCGTGTTATAAGCATACAATAGGAAGGAAGATCGAAATGAGATTTGAACGATTACGGAGTTTTTGGCAACGCCATCGTGTTACTGTGCTGTTTCTTTATTTGCCGGTTTACCTGATCTGGTTTTCTGCACTGGAGCATCGGGGACCGGTGGATTATACATATGTACACTGTATTGTAGATGATTGGATTCCATTTTGCGAATACTTCATTGTACCGTATTATCTTTGGTTTGCGTATATCGCAGTTGCGGTTATTGCGCTGATGCTGCACGCAAAAGAACATCCCGATGATTTTTATCATTGTGCGGAGGCTTTGATCATCGGTATGACCGCTTTTCTGCTGTTAAATACATTTTGGCCTACTGCACAGACGATGCGTCCATCCGGTTTTGCAAGAGACAATATATTTACCCGCCTGGTTGCGATGATCTATGCGGCGGATACCAGTACGAATGTTTTTCCAAGCATTCATGTATATAATTCACTGGTGATCCATGTGGCACTCTGCAAGTCGCATATGATGGAAGATCACAAAGTGCTTCGTATGGCATCTTTGGTGCTTTGTATTCTGATCTGCATTTCTACCGTCACATTAAAACAACATTCTTTCGTGGACGTAGTTGGCGGCGGTGTATTGTTTGTATTTGTATATCAGCTGGTATATCATGGCTCGCTGGTACGCGGACGATTCTTTCGCAGACATAGAGCGGACTCTTTGGAGTAACCGGTATTATATCAAAGGAGATAGAGAGCATAGTCTTTCTATTTCCTTTTTTTGACGATTAACAATAGAAAAGGATTAGAAAAATGGAATTATATTTTGCACCAATGGAGGGGATTACCTCATATCTGTACCGCAATACCCATCATGAGATGTTTCCGGGGATGACACGATACTACACGCCTTTTGTCACGCCGACATCAAGTTCCAATTTTAAGAGCCGGGAGAAAAAGGATGTGATACCGGAACACAATCAGGGGATTCCGGTTGTTCCGCAGATCCTCAGCAATGCCTGGAAGGATTTTGTATATACGGGACAGTGTCTGATGGACTATGGCTATTCCGAAGTGAATCTGAATCTTGGCTGTCCATCCGGCACGGTAGCAGGAAAAGGGAGAGGTTCCGGATTTCTGGCGCTGCTGCCGGAACTGAATGAGTTTTTGGAGCAGATCTTTACGCACAGTGATTTTCCGATTTCGATCAAAACGCGAATTGGCAAAGAAGAGCCGGAGGAGTTTGAGAAGATCCTGGAGATCTACAACCAGTATCCGATCCGGGAGTTGATCGTACATCCACGGGTGCAGCAGGAGTTTTATAAAAATAAACCACATCATGATATTTTTGCAAAAGCTTTGCAACACAGCAAAGCTCCGGTATGTTATAATGGAGACATCAATACGGTGTCTGACTATGAGCAGTTTACCGGGCAGTTTCCTTCGGTGGATCGCATCATGATCGGGCGTGGACTGATCGCTAACCCGGCACTGGTACGCCAGATACAGGGAGGCGCGCCTTTGGAACTGTCGGAACTGATTGCATTTTCCAAAGTTTTGACGGCGCGGTACCGGGAAGTTATGCCGGAAGTGCCGGTTTTATACAAGATGAAAGAACTTTGGTTTTACATGTCACGTCAATTTCCGGAACCGGAGAAGGTCTGGAAGAAAGTGCGTAAGACAAAAAAATTGCGGGAATATGAAAATGTGATCCGCACGATGGAAGGAACTTGGATATGAAACAGAGAGCAACATGCCTGACGATCGCAGGGAGCGACTGCAGTGGAGGAGCCGGGATTCAGGCTGACCTCAAGACGATGCTGGCAAACGGAGTTTATGGGATGAGTGCGATCACGGCACTGACAGCACAGAATACCACAGGCGTCAGCGGGATCTTTCCGGTGTCTGGAGAGTTTCTTGGAAAGCAGTTGGATGCTGTTTTTACGGATATCTGGCCGGATGCTGTGAAGATCGGTATGGTGTCATCTGGGGAACTGATCCGTGTGATCGGTCAAAAGCTTACGGAATATCAGGCAAAGAAAATCGTGCTGGATCCGGTTATGGTAGCGACAAGCGGTGCCAGCCTTTTAGAACCGGAGGCGGTTGAGGCGATGACGGGTGTATTGTTTCCCTTGGCAGATCTGATTACTCCAAACATTCCGGAGAGCGAATTTTTGACCGGTATGCAGATCCGGACACCGCAGGATATGGAAGAGGCGGCAAAGACGCTATCGGATCGTTATGATTGTCAGGTTCTCTGCAAAGGCGGACATCGTATACAGGACGCCAATGATTATCTTTATGACGGAAGTCAGGGAGTCTGGCTGAAAGGACAGCGGATCCGGAACGAGAACACACACGGAACCGGATGCACATTGTCCAGTGCGATCGCAGCCGGTCTGGCAAAGGGGCAGACGGTACGGGAGGCGGTTGAAAACGCCAAAGATTATATCAGCGAGGCGCTGCGAGCCGGTCTTGATCTTGGCAAAGGAAGTGGCCCGCTCGATCATGGATACCGGATTCCATAAGACGACCTGTCGTAGATACTGATTTACAAAATTATCAAGAAGGAGATGCTTATGAAAAAGTACTTATTAGGAATTGTTTTATTTGGTTTGCTGGGAATATGGGCGGTGCTGCCGGTTTCTTACGCAAGTGCAAAACAGCAGGATATTACCGTGGAAAATGGGGCATACTCGTGGGGCGCAGAAAGCGGGCCACAGGTAAGTGCACTGAATTATTTTGTTGGAGACGTTGGAAAACTGGTTCCGGGAACGGTTGGCACGACGATCGACAGAATGGAGTATCAGAGCGACAATACATCGGTTGTTACGGTAGATGCGGAAGGCAACTATAAGATTGTGGGGGCAGGATCTGCTACGGTCACATTGAACGGTTACGATGCGCAAGGGACGGCATGTTTTCATGCCAGCTATCTGTTTATGGCAGGAGCCGATCTGTCAGGAAGTTCCTTGGACAAGACCAAAGCGACAACCTATATGATATACGGCACAGCGCCGGAGACGGTGTTTTCCTTTAAGGATATGCCACAGCTTACCTATTACACCTATGATTTTCAGTCGTCGAATCCAGACATGAGTGTATATGTGAATTTTGATGCAGAGAAAAAACAGCTCACGGTAGCAGCTTACGATGCCGGTACGACACAGATCCAGGTGACGATCAATAACCAGACATTTACCTTTACTTACAGTTGCGCAGAGGTAACGATCAATAAGGCATCGGCTGTCCTGGTAAAAGGAAAGACAACCAAATTGAAGGTCAAGGGTTACTCCGGCAAGATTGTCTGGAAAACGACGAAGAAATCCGTTGCGACGATCAACAGCAAGGGCAAAATAAAAGCCAAAAAGAATGGAAATGCGGTTGTATATGCCAAGCTGGGCAATCAGCGGATCGGCTGTGCAGTATCCGTTGTGACTGCAAAAAGGAAAAAAGTGATCAATAAGGCAAAATCCATTGCCAAAGGAACATACAGCCAGCCAAGAAGAATGCAGAAAGGGTATTACGATTGCAGTTCTCTGGTGTGGCTTGCATACAGAAAAGAAGGCAAGACATTTGGAAACCGGGCATATGCGCCGGTGGCCGCTGAAATTGCGAAGAATCTGATCTCCAAAAATAAACGGATCAAAGGCGGTCTGTATGCAAAAAATATCCAGGGACTGAAATTCCGTCCGGGAGATCTGATGTTTGAAACCGGCGCAAAGAATGGCCGGTACAAAGGCATTTATCATGTGGAGATGTTTGCGGGATATGAATGCACCGGCTTCACGGATAAAGGCAAACCAATTGTAAGTACATTGTGGGCGAACAGACCGGCAAATTATTATTATGGTGCCGGATGTGTGATGGCGCGTCCTTAATTTAGTGAAAGGTACAAGGAGGAAATTATGGTATCAGAAAAAATGGTAGAGCTGGGTACAAACCGCTCAGTCATCCGCGAATTGTTTGAATATGGAAATAAAAGAAAAGCTGAGATCGGAGCAGATAAGGTCTATGATTTCAGCTTGGGAAATCCCAGTGTTCCGGCACCGGATTGTGTGAAAGAAGCTGCGCTGGAAGTTTTAAATGAAATGGATCCGGTTGCTTTGCACGGATATACATCGGCACCGGGAGACGCCGGCCTTCGAAAAGCGATTGCGGACTACACCAATGAAAAGCATGGAACACAATTAACTGCTGACAACATTTATATTACTGTAGGGGCAGCAGCCTCTCTTACGATCACGGTCAATGCTCTGGCTGAGGAGCAGGATGAATTTATTACATTTGCTCCATTTTTCCCGGAGTATCGTGTGTTTGTCGAACAGACCGGTTCGAAACTGGTTGTCGTTGCCTGCCGCAAAGAGGATTTTCAGATTGATACCGAAGCCTTTGAACAGGCGATCACGGAGCATACGAAAGGTGTGATCTTGAACTCCCCGAATAATCCATCCGGTGTTGTGATCACAGAAGAAGGAATCCGGACAGTTTGTGCGATTTTAGAGAAAAAGCAGAAAGAGTATGGGCATCCGATCTTTTTGATCGCGGACGAGCCATACCGCGAATTGGTGTATGGCGATGTGTTTGTGCCATATCTGATGAATTATTATGATAATACGATTGTATGCTATTCTTATAGCAAATCCCTGTCACTGCCGGGTGAACGTATTGGCTATATCGCGGTATCGGAGAAAGCAGTACAGTGGCAGACGGTGTATGCAGCTGTTTGTGGAGCCGGAAGAGCGTTGGGCTATGTATGTGCGCCAAGTATGTTCCAGCAGGTGATCAAGCGATGCATCGGAGCGACTTCGGATGTATCCAAGTACAAAGAAAATCGTGATATTTTGTATCAGGCGCTGACGGACTATGGTTATCGCTGCATCAAGCCGGACGGTGCATTTTATCTGTTTGTGGAATCTCTGGAAAAGGATGCCAATGCGTTTTCAGAAAAAGCAAAAGCACTGGATCTGTTGCTAGTACCGGCAGACAGTTTTGGAACACCGGGGTTTGTACGCATTTCTTATTGTGTATCGAAAGAACAGATTGAAAATTCGCTCCCTGCATTCAAAAAATTGGCAGAATCTTATGGAAAATAATGCAGACAGACGCTATGCAAATAGAATAAAAAGTGCTATAATATGAGCGCAAAACGAAAAAACAGGAGGATAAGAAAAGATGTTTGGACAGTTAATCAATATTTTGAAGAAGAATCCAAAGAAGATTGTATTTACCGAGGGAAATGACCCACGTATTCTTGAGGCTTCATCCCGTTTGCTGGCAAGTACATTTTTAGCGCCGATTTTGATCGGAAACAAAGACGAGATTGAGAAAGCCGCAGAGGAGAGCGGATTCAATATCCGTGGAGCAGAGATCATTGACCCGGCTACATATGAAGAGATGGATGCTATGGCAGACTGCCTCTATGAGCTTCGTAAAAATAAAGGAATGACCAAAGAAAAAGCATTGGAGACATGTCTTCAGGCAAACTACTTTGGTACGATGTTGGTAAAACTTGGCAAGGCTGATGCATTGCTTGGTGGTGCTACTTACTCAACGGCAGATACCGTACGTCCTGCATTGCAGATCATCAAGACAAAGCCAGGCAATAAGATCGTATCTTCTTGCTTTATTCTGGTTCGTGAGTCTGCAACCGGTGGAAACTCTGTACTGGCATTTGGTGACTGCGCGATCAACATTAAACCAAATGAAGATGAGATTGCAGAGATCGCTGTTGAGACCGCAAATTGTGCTAAGATCTTTGGTATCGATCCAAAAGTTGGATTCCTCAGCTACTCTACATTCGGATCCGGCAGCGGTGAAGATGTAGACAAGATGAGAAATGCAGCAGCAAAAGCAAAAGCGATGGCACCAGAGCTTCCGATCACTGGTGAGATCCAGTTTGATGCAGCTGTTTCTCCACGAGTAGCCCGTACAAAATGTCCGGAAGATCCAAATGCAGGACAGATCAATACCTTTATTTTCCCTGACATCAACGCAGGAAATATTGGTTACAAGATCGCACAGCGTCTTGGAAACTTTGAGGCATATGGTCCGGTTATGCTGGGACTGAATGCACCGATCAACGACTTGTCCCGTGGATGTAATGCGTCAGAGGTTTACTCAATGGCGATCATTACCGCTGCGTTGGCATAAAATGAATGTTTCTTTATGAGGTTGAAGAAAGCCGGCAGGATTAAAAAAGCTTGCCGGCTTTTTTGATATAAGGAATGACAGGGGAATATTTGTGAAAAATAAAAATATAGAAAAAAATCGAGTTGGTGTTTTGGACGGGATCCGTGTGATCTCGATCGCGCTGGTGGTGTGGTTTCATTTCTGGCAGCAGTCGTGGATCATACCATCCATCGGAAATGTCAGTATAAACTGGATTCCACAGAATGGTGCGATCCTTGTGGACATGATGATCCTTTTGTCTGGGTTTTGTCTGTTCCTGCCCTATGCCGGTAACAACAACAGACAAGAGGATTTTCAGGTAAAAGCGTTCTATGTAAAACGGGTTGCCAGGATCGTACCATCTTACCTCGTTGCTGTTTTCATTGCGCTGATCCTTGCGCTTGTTGGCGGCGAGTATGGCGGTGACTGGTCGTATATGTGGAAAGATCTGATCCCACATCTGACCTTTACGAATAACTGGTTTCGGGTGTCACTGTTAAGTACAAAGTTAAATGGGGTGCTGTGGACCGTTGCTGTTTTGGTGCAGTTTTATCTGATCTTTCCGTTGCTTGTGAAAGCGTTTCAAAAGAAGCCGTGGCTCACCTATTGGACGATGGTGGGGATCGGGGTGCTTTCTTCCTTTTTCATAAGCAAGAACTTTGATTCACTGGAGCAGGGCATGTATGTCAACCACATGCTAACCTTTTTCAGCGTTTTTGCCAACGGTATGCTGGGGGCATGGTTGTACCGGTCCATGCCGGAAGATAAAATGCGAACGAAAGCGGAGACTGCTCTTTTTACATTGGTTGCAGGAGTCTGTCTCTGGGGATTTTATATGGCGTGCAGATGCCGCAGCATGGCGGAGAATGAACAGCAGTGGCAGGTTGACTATCGCTATCTGCTGTCGTTGTTATTTCTTGTGTTTGTGCTGTCGACGATTTATGCGGAAAGATGGTTTCAAGTGATCTGGGACAACCGGGTTATGAGATTTTTGTCGGGAATCTCCTTTAATTTTTACATTTGCCACCAGTACATTGCGGTAAAACTGAAAGAATGGCGGATTCCATTTTATTCCGGGCAAACAGCGCCAAACCAGCTTGGAGACAAGGTCTGGCAGTGGAAGTATCTGATCCTCTGCATCGGCGTCTCCTTTGTGGCTGCAGTTGTTATGACGTATGCCGTTGAGAAACCTTGCAGTCGGTGGATAAGACGCTCTATAGAAAAAAACTATGGTAAAGAATAGAAAAACAGTATGGGACTATAAGGGGCTTTTGAGTAGAAAAAACAGATTTTGTATGTTATACTATGTCAGAACAAACGAACAAGAAGAGAAAAGAGGACTACGATGATTAAGGATTTATTTCATACAAACAGACCGGTTTATTCACTGGAAGTTTTTCCGCCAAAGAAAGATGTGGATGTAACCGTTATATATGATGCATTAGATGAGTTTAAGACACTCCACCCGGATTTTATCAGTGTGACATATGGAGCCGGTGGCAACACGGCAGAGAATACATTTGCAATCGCTTCATATATCCAGAACCAGTGTGGCATTGAAGCTTTGACACACCTTACCTGTGCGGCGATTCCGGATCAGTTGTTTTTGACAAATTTTTTGACCAACTTATACCGCAACGGAATCCGCAATCTGCTCCCATTGCGTGGAGATCAGCCAATCTGGATGAGTGATGAGCAGTTTAAAGCCCGTTATTATGACCATGCTTCCGATCTGGTAAAGGATATCCGGGAAAATAAAAACTTCGCATTCAGTCTGGCAGGCGCCTGCTATCCGGAGGTACATCAGGAGGCGGCCAGCTTGGAAGAAGATATTGCGAATCTGAAGATCAAGGTGGAACAGGGCGTTGACTTTTTGATCACACAGTTGTTTTATGACAATGAGGTCTTTTTCCATTTTCTGGATGAGGTTCGCAAAGCCGGGATTGAAGTTCCGGTATTGCCAGGACTTATGCCGATCACTTCGATCAAACAGGTGGATAACATCGTTGGTATGTCGGGAACGAAGATTCCTAAGGATCTTGCGGATGTACTGGATCGATACAAAGATGCACCGGATGATCTGAAAAAAGCAGGTCTTGAATTTACCAAAAAACAGGAAGAAGAACTTTTGGCTCACGGTGTCGATGGTATTCACTTGTATTCGATGAATAAAGTGGAGATTGCCAAAGAAATTTTTGGATAGAATTAAAAAGAGAATAAGAAAAACGATAGAAAAGCAAAAGTTGCTGATCTATCGTTTTTTGTTTGTCATTTAGAATGTCGGGGAGAAATTATCTGCCACAGCATTTTTTGTATTTTTTACCACTTCCGCAAGGACAAGGATCGTTTCTTCCTACTTTGCGGTTCTCGTTGTGGATCGTACCAGAGTTTTTCTGCTCTTTGTACAGTTCTTTGCGTCGCTCTTCACTCAGGATCGAATCCCACTGTGGAAGCGTGTATAACCATTCTGCCTTGCAATCTACCATGTTGTAATACAATTTTTCAGGATCGATGTCAATCTTAACCTTTGTGTCCTTTTCCATGGTCTCGATTGGGTTTTCCTCTTTCAGACTGTCGTTGATTCCGTCTAAGAAACCTACCATCATAGAAAGTGGAACATCGTATTTGCCAGCCAATGCTTCAACCGTTCCCTCTACCACTTCGGTAGGGTTGGCAAGAAGCTGCTCATAAATTCCTTTTTCAAGGTTGAAATAATTCTCCCAAAGTTTCTGGCCTTCTTTTGAATTCTGCATTTCTTCACTATATGCGTAATCACGCCATTCTTGCAATAAAGCCATAATAATCCTCCATTCGTACGAAGCAATTATGCTTGCTGATATATTTTATATTTGACTTGATAGATGAACTACCATACTTTAGAATAATAGCATATTCACTGGGAAAATACAAATTAAAAATAAGATTGTGAGTGATAAGGAGAGCATATGAACACGAGTGTTGAAGTAAGGAAAATGAAGTCGGAGGATCTGCCGGTCATCTGTGATCTGTATCAGGAGCTTGCACCGGGATGCCGGCTGGAGATGATACAGGACAATTATGAGATCATGAAAGATCAGGAGAACTATTATTTTTTGGTGGCAGAACGCGAAAACAAAGTGCTGGGAACAGCGACGGTGATCGTGTGCCATGTGCTGGACTGTACATTTTTGACGATTGAAAATGTGGTTGTGGCAGAACATGCCAGAGGGCTTCATGTGGGAAAAAGGATTTTTGAAAAAATAGACGTACTGGCAGAACATTATCAGTGTCAGTACGCTATTTTAGTGTCCTCCGGTTTTCGCAAAGGCGCACATCAATTTTACGAGGCAATGGGATACGCCGATGACGTGAGGGGCTTTCGCAAAAACTACTAGTAGCGGCGGAACTTGGACGGGGAGACCCCGTGATATTTTTTAAACTGTCGTGAAAAATGTTCAATGTTGTCATAGCCACAGGCAAGAGCAACATCGCTGACAGACATCTGCGTCTGTAAAAGAAGCTGGGCGGCGTGCTCGATCCGCCCTTTCATGATGTCCTTGTGAAGGGACACCCCAAAACTGTCCGTATAGAGGTGCTGCAGATAAGGAACACTGATCGTCAGACGGTCAGCAACATCCTGAGGTCCCTGTGGTACATAGCGGTATTCCAGGATCTCCTGACGGATCTCGGACAATTGTGAGTAATATTTGTTGGTGAACTTTTGTGCATGGATCGTGCGGGAATACAGGTCACTGAATTTGTGAAACAGGGCATTTCCTTTGTGATCCATAATGAAGTTATGCTGCACACCGTCATTGAAAAACTCGCGATAGATGTCAATAAAGATATCAAATACCGGCGTTGGATCATTCAGTGCGATCGGCGTAGAAAAAGGAATTCCCAGATTTTCAAAATAATTATCATAATGATCAAAATCAAAGTGCATCCAGTCGTTGATGAACATGCCGTCAAGTTTACGGTATTTCTGCGGGGTGCCTTTTTTAAACAGGATAAAATGATTTTCCGGCACGGGAACATAGCCGGTGCCGGGATCAAATTCGGCGGGACACCGCAGGTACAATAAAAGAAAATCTCCAGATCCTTCCATACGTTCTACGATCAGTCCGCTTGGGTTCCGGAACTGATGCGCGATACCATGAATCTCGATCATATAGAATCCCTCCTTGTAAAATGACAGAAAATATCAAGTTAATAGCTACTAATATCATAGACAAGATCGTTGTTAATGACTATAATTTAGGCAACAAATGAGAACTGTTAATCATTATCCGCGGAGCTTAAATTATGCAATAACAGTTTATATCAAAAACTATAACAGAAAATATCAATAAAATCAAGAGGAAGGATTGTTGTTATGAAAAAACCTGCAAAAGTAATTTTATCGTTGGTTTTGTCTGGGGCACTGATCGTTTCTGCCACAGGAATCCCGGCGGAGGCGAAAACAAGTTCAAAGGTTTCATTAAGTAAGACAAAACTGACCTTAAAAATTGGTCAGAAGACCACATTAAAGGTAAAGAAAAAGAAAGTGAAGAAGATAAAGAGCATCAAATGGTCTTCTTCGAAGAAAAGTGTTGTTTCTGTAAGTAAAAAAGGAGTTTTAAAGGCGAAAAAAACCGGAAAAGCTACGATCAAAGCGAAGGTAAAATATATTCCAAAGGGAAAGAAAAAGGCAGTTACAAAGACTTTGAAGTGTCAGGTTACCGTTAAGAAAAAAACGGCAAACAATACGCAGGCAACAAAAGCACCTACAACGACAGCAACAGCAACGCCTGCGGTAACACCAACGGCCAAGCCGACAGCGACACCAGAGGCTACACCGGCTGTATATGGTAATCCGGGAGAAGTTGCCACATACGATACCAACAAGAGCAATTACACGCTGAATGTGGATGCTTCGAACCAGGTACATGAGATCAGCGATATGCTGTATGGAATCTTTATTGAAGATATCAATTTTGCAGCAGACGGTGGATTGTATGCAGAGATGGTTCAGAACCGCTCTTTTGAATTTACAAGTCTTGCATCCGGCAATGAAAAACATGCATGGAGCAATGTGGGAACGGTAACAACAGAAGTTGTAAAAAATGATACCAGCGGATGTTTAAATGCAAACAATCCAAACTATATGGTGATCACAAACACATCCTCATCCAATGCCGGCATTGCAAATAAGGGATTTTTGGATGGAATGTCGATCACAAAAGACAACACTTATAAGTTCTCCATTTATGCAAAAGGAATGGATGGTTACACCGGACCGGTAGAAGTCAGCATTATGAGTGGAAGTACTGTTGCCGCCAAAGGAACGATTGACCGTGTAACGGATAGCTGGAAAAAATACCAGTTGGAGTTGACTTCTTCGGTTACTTCTCACAGTGGTGTTACGCTGCGCGTGACAATACCAAAAGGAAAGCTGGCAGTGGACATGGTTTCTCTGTTCCCTTCCAATACTTATAAGGGAAGAGAAAATGGTCTTCGTAAAGATCTGGCAGAAAAACTGGAAGCATTGCATCCAAAATTCCTTCGTTTCCCAGGTGGATGCGTCATTGAAGGTGCTACGTTGCAAACCGCTTACAGTTGGAAAGATTCGATCGGTGCCGATGCCGATGGCGAGCCATATGAATTTAATGGAACTTATGGTGATGTTGCAGCGAGAAAACAGGGACAGAACATCTGGACCGATGAGCTGGCAACCAATGATGAAAACCCATCTTACATGAGTTATGGATTGGGATTTTATGAATACTTCCAGTTGGCAGAAGATCTGGGAGCTACCGGAGTTCCGGTTGTGAATGCCGGTATGTGCTGTATGGGTCAGGCATATGGAACCAGTCAGGCAACGGCACCGGCAATCGGCAGTGCTGAATTCCAGCGCTATATTCAGGATGCGTTGGATCTCGTAGAATTCTGCCGCGGTGATGAGACTACCAAGTGGGGCAAGATCCGTATTGCTATGGGACACAAAGAGCCTTTCAAATTAAAATATGTAGGAATCGGAAATGAGCAGTGGGGCGATAAGTTCTACAAACGATATGAAGCTTTTGTTGATGCTTTTGCAAAAGCAAAAGAAGAAAACCCGGAGATGTATGGGGACATTGAACTCATGTTTACTGCCGGAGTGGATGATGGCGACAGCGACAAAGTAAATTATGCAGCTGCTTATAAAGAGGCGGATGCATGGCTGCAGGCTCACCCGGGTAAGACCATTGATGATTTTGCGGGAGCCGTTGACCATCATTATTATAATGATCCGGAATGGTTTTTGAACCACACGGACTACTATGATGAGAAAAATTATTCCAGAGATGCAGCCAGCATGACACAGACACAGTTTGGCGGCGGAATGAACGTTTTCCTGGGTGAGTATGCGGCAAGATCCAATCAATGGCGTTCGGCACTGGCAGAAGCAGCATACATGACAGGACTGGAACGGAATGGCGACATTGTAAAAATGGCTGCATATGCACCGTTGTTCGGTAACCTGACGGCACTTCACTGGGCACCGGACCTGATCTGGTTCAATAACAACACTTCAACCTGTTCTGTAAACTATTATGTTCAGCAGGTATTTGCTAAAAATGCAGGAACAACATTGCTGAAATCCGAGCTGAATGGAGCGAAGATTGAGAACAAGGATTTTCAGGGAAAAGTCGGTGTGGGAACATGGAACACCGCAGCAACATTTGCCAATGCAAAAGTAGTCAGCAATGAAAACGGTACCGTTTTGGCACAGGATAATTTCGCAGGAACTACGATCAGCGATCAGTGGCAGAAGATCTCTGATGGAAACTGGTCCGTTTCTGGTGGCAAACTGGTTCAGAGCAGTACAACTACAAATACAGCGCTTTATGGCAACACCGGAAGCACCATGTACTTTGGAGATGCTTCATGGGGAAATTATACCTTTACGGTAGAGGCAACAAAGACATCCGGATCCGAGGGATTCTTGATCCCATTCTCGGTAGCAGATACAAAGGAAAACTATTTCTGGAATATTGGTGGCTGGGATAATACCGTGTCCTGCCTGCAGCGTGTTACAAATGGTGTGAAATCTGACCAGATCGGTGGTACAACGAAAAATGTAAGAATTGTACCAGGCACAACCTATCAGCTTAAAGTCGTTGTCAGCGGACGCAATGTAAAATGTTATATTGACAATGCTTTGTATGTGGATTACACCATTGAGGATAACACAAATGCAGAAAGTTATCAGGTGGTAAGTACGGATGCAACGGGCGATGTGATCATCAAGATGGTAAATGTAACCGGTTATCCAAAAACATTTGCTTTGAATATCGAGGGCATTCAGGATGTTCAGGATGTGGCAGATCTTGATGTTGTGGCTGGCAACAGCACCTATGATGACAACATTTTGGGACAGCAGGAAGTCGTTCAGTTGAAGAGTTCAAAAGTGAACGGAGTCAGTGGCAAGTTCAATTACACCGTACCAAAATATTCGGTTAATGTATTGCGGATCAAGAAAAAATAAAAGATATACCCCTCTATTTATGAAAAGGAAGAAGTCACCTTGGTGGCTTCTTCTTTTTGGCTTGTGAAAAAGAATGTGGATCCATACTTGACGGGAAAATACATATGTGATATATTTACTACGACAGATGTACTACGATTAACATAGTACGATAGACATAGGAGGTGGATATGGCTGGGATTAGCAGTGATGTGATCCGTGGGTACAATGATACGATGATCCTTTATTTACTTTTTCAGGAACCGTCATATGCCTATGAGATTTCCAAGCAGATCAAAGCGATCACGGAGGAAAAGTATATTATCAAGGAGACAACCTTGTATTCTGCGTTCAACCGCCTGGAGAAAAACGGATATATTGAATCTTTTTCCGGCATGGCGAACGGACAGAACAAGAAGCGTACATACTATCGGATCACCGCAAAAGGAAAACAGTATTATCATGAGCGGTGCGAAGAGTGGGAACTGACCAAGGAAGTGGTAGAAAAATTTATGATTCCACCGATCGGATGATCGGCAGAGGCAGGAGATTATTTTGGATGGTATAAGGAGACAGAGTGTATGGAAACAATTAGAAATTATTTAAACAATATATTTTCCAATATGCCGGACACACCGGAAGTTGTCCGGGCAAAGACGGACCTTTTAAACATGATGGAAGATAAGTACAATCAGCTGATTGCGGAAGGGCTGGGCGAGAATGAGGCGATCGGAACCGTGATTGCAGAGTTTGGAAGCCTGGAAGAGATCAGCGAGATGTTGGGAATCCCTTTGGATCAGACGAAAGCAGTGAAATTAAAAGAGATTACGTTGGAAGATGCCAAAGAATATATACGGTTGAACCGGCAACGTGCTGTCATGGTGGCGCTTGGAGTATTTTTATGCATCGTATCCAGTGCGATTCCGGGATTTGGGGAAGCGACAAACTCAATTCTTGTGGAAGCGGTCACGATGGCAGCCATGTTTGTGGTCGTAGCGATTGCGGTAGGGTGCTTTATCATGTCGGGAAATCCGCTGAAAGGGTATGAGGATATCAGTAAGAGCAAATGCATTGCAGGTCAGGAGGCACTGGGATATGCGGCGGAAGAGGAAAAGGAGAAAAGCACCCGCTACTGTGTGCTTCTGGCAATCGGTGTGATGCTCTGTGTTATCAGTGTGATACCGGCTTGTATATCAGACTTTGCATCCAATGAATGGATGGAGACAATTGGTGCTATGTCCGTACTGATTTTTACGGCAATCGGTGTATTTTTTATTGTATATCAGGCGCTTGCTAAGGAAGGCTGGAAGAAGATCCAGAGAAATTGCCGGTAAAAATGAAAATGTGCAGAATGTTCAGAAAAAACAGAAAAATTTAGTTGACAAAACAGGTGGGAAAAGGTATTATAGTATAGTCAGTGTTAAGTAAGAACACGAAGCACAATTTCATAGGGGCATAGTTCATCGGTAGAATAAGAGTCTCCAAAACTCCAGAGCTGGGTTCGATTCCTAGTGCCCCTGTTACTAAAAAAGAAACAATGCAGATGCGTTGTTTCTTTTTTTGTGCCACTACTATTTATCATAATCAAATATATCTTGGGGAGTAACTTCTAATATTCTACATATCTGAAACAGAACAGGTAAAGAAAAGACTTTATCGACATTAGGTGCTTCAATTGCACTAAGAAACGATCTACTAATATCAACTTTTTCTGCGAGTGTTTCCTGTGTGTATCCACGCTTTTTGCGGTAGTATGCTATATTTAGTCCAATATTTTTAAAATAGAAATGGTCATCATGAATAGTATATGATTTTTCACTCAATATAATCACCTCTTTCATAATATTTTAAATAATGAAAAAAGAAAAATAAATTATCTGATAAAAAGCACTTGCATTCTGACAGAAAGCAAGATATTATATTCATATAACAAATAGCCAAATGAAGTGGTTTGATATTGCATAAGGACAATGCATATGAAAGTGGCTGGTTGTAAATATGTTAAGTTCACAGGAGGAAGTTATTGATGGAAATATTTTTTGTGATTTATATGGTTCTTGGTTATATTGCTGTAAAAAATACTATTGACGCCAATAAAACATTTGTTTATACAGGCAATGCTTTATTTCTTCGCAGGGTAACATTGGGATTTCTTTTAGGGTGGATACTTATACCGTGGTGGATTTTAAAAAGTGTATTTGGTAATAAATAGAAGGGAAACATTGTAAGGAGTTAATTGTAAAATCTTCTTGTTTTGCTATACCACTATTCTATTTGTTTAAACGCATAGTATTTATGTTTGCAACAACATAAAATACTATACATGTATAATGAAGTTAAATGTTTTCTGGACAAAAGGTATAGTCTGTTTGCTAAAGTCTATTTTTGCGTATGCATCAATAGACTTTTTTCAGTGTAAAAAGGATCTGTTGTTATGAAAAATAGTCTAATATTTCTAATTTGAGATTCTTGAAAAAACGAAAAATGATTGATAGAATATGAAATAAATAGTTCCGATGCTCTGCTGTCGGGCGGAGGCGAGGGACAACACATATTATAGTAGGAGGATTTTTATGAAAACATGGAAAAAAGCATCCGTTTTATTTTTTGTAGCAGCGTTGATTCTTTCTGTGCTGTATGCGCCAAAGACAAGTGTGGCGAAAACGAAAAGAGCTACGCCTCCAAATGCGAAACATTATGCGTTGGGGGACATCAAGAGCGTCAAATTGAAAGGCTCTACCGTGACGATCAAAGCGGATTTTAAGAAAAATTCGAAGTATCAGACGAAGAAGTTTAAAATCTCGTCAAAGACCAAATTCTATCATGCGGAAGAGTACTGGTACAGTGGAGGAATGATTTCGAAAAAGAAATTTGTGAAATTGGCAGAAACCGCGATGAAAGATCATTTCCCATCCATTCACATTTTGGTAAAAAAGAATAAGATCGTCGCTCTTGGTGAGTCAGCTTAAGAGGGCAGTTTACTTTGAGATGAAGTTTAAGAAATCGCACAAAAATACAATTGGAAATGTCCTTTTTTAATGCCCGTTACGAATCAATTGAATCTGGTAGTTATGAAGCTGGTCTTTCAGCCGGTTGATATATCTACGGCTGATCGCCAGCTTGATTCCATGGTGCAGCGAAATGGAATTGTCTTTTGCGTTGAATTTTACATAATGTTTCAGATTAATGATCGTTGAGCGTGAGATCTGGCAGAATCCCTGTGATTCCAGCTGGGAGGCCCACTCTTTGAGGGACTGTCTGGAGGAGCAGGTGCTTCCGGTAACACTGTGAAAAATCGTGTATTTTTGCTCGGAACTAAGATAAAGGATATCTTTGCATATCATCGTATCGGAGTCATTGATCGAAATAGGACGAAAATCCTTTTTCAGATAGGCGGCACGGTCGATACAGGTTTGGATGGATTGCTTCTGGAAAGGTTTATTTAGAAAAGACAGCACATTGCGTCCGAACGCATCTGGCATAAGTTCCTGGTGTGTTGTGCAAAAAACAATAAAGGTATCTGCGTCTTCGTCTTCTAATTTATTCTTTATATCAATACCTGTTTGTGTGTCATCTTTCAATTCAATATCTAAAAAGAGCAGATCAATATCCTGCAGCCGGTCTGAGCGAAACAATTCATCCGAATCGGAAAAGGTCAGAATATTGTTTTCTCCAAGTTCTTCACAGATGGTCTTGATCGCATTCCGTTCTGTTTCCAGATCATCACAAATTCCTATAAGCATGTTGTGCAATCTCCTTTCAAATAGTATCGTCCTGATTTATATTGTGAAGGTATATTCGTGTGAAAAAAGTGCCATCATCGTAGTCTAAATCCAAAGTTCCGTTATATTCCTGTACAACTTTTTCAATATTTCTGAGACCAAATCCATGATTTGTGGTGTCGTTTTTGGTTGTTGTTAGATGTACGAGTTCTTTTTGTGTGTATTCACGAGATGAATTCTGCACAAATAAGGTGGCATATTCATCGTTTGCAAACAGAGAAAGCGAAATAGAAGGAGAGTCAGTTTGTGTTGCTGCTTCCACTGCATTTTTTAATGTATTGGATAAGAGTGTGCATAGATCATGGTTTGTGATAAACAGGGACGCAGGAAATTTCCCCTCAATATTGAATGTAATACGCTCGGAATACGCTTCCAAAAAATAATTGATGATCGTATCCGCTACAACATTGTTTGTTTGGATAAAGGATAAATTTTCTTTTATATTTGAAAGTGTAAAAATGTATTCTTGCAGCGCCGATATATTTTCTTCTTTTGCAAGTGCATGTAAGGCAGAAATATGATGGTTATAATCATGCCGAAAGGCGCGCAGGTCTTCGTTTTTTTTCTGAATATCCAGATAGTGCTGTTCCTCCTGCTGTAGCAGTTGTTCGTTCATCTGGTTGTTTTGACATAAAACGAGATTGAATTTTTTTAAGTGAAAATATTGGATCAGGATCAGGATGCTTAGTAAAACTACGGCAACAATGCACAACACTAAAAGAATACGGCCGCCGCGATTAATGCTGGGAGCCGGGTCGATCAGGAGTGCCGATACGGTAAAGATCATGAAATCGAAAATGGTAATGCAAAAGATTAATAAGTTTTGTTTGCCATGAAGTTCATTAAAAATCTCAAAATGTGGTGAGACCGTGTCTTTTGTCAACATAGGAATTGTGATAAATGCAAGATAACATAGACAGTAGCAGATAAGGGAAATGGTGCTGTTCGAGTCAAACTCGGCAGCGGTCACAATATAATAAGCATATAAAAATGTATTTGGAATTATGGTCGTAAACAGCGTGATCAACAGTATTTTAGTTACTAAAGAAAATATGGTACTGTCAAAAAGCATAGGACAAAGTATCAGGATGATCAGCGTAGGAGGCAGAGTCATGATCGGTGAGGTTTCCAATCCAGCGTAATAGCCAAATGCTAAAATGCTGAAAAGCACGAAAAAAGAAAGCTTTCGTTTAGAAGCAGAAGGTTTAACCCGAAAGTAGTTATATAAAATAGAAATACAGGTAAGTAATTCCAAAATAAAAAAAATCGTACTCATGAAAGGGGCTCCTTTTTGGCTGTTTAATGAGTAAATTATAAAATACAGAGTGAAAAAAGTCAAAAAATACCACTTATCGCATAATTCGACCACTCGTCGCATCGTTCTTGAAATACTTATTTTTGCATGGTATGGTTGAGCTAAAGATTGCGCAATCTTAAAAAAGATATGGTTACTCATGATGAAAAATATAAAGAAATCGGAGGAAGAATCATTGAACTGTAAAAAAAGGAAAATGGTAATCATTGTAGCGGCAGCAATCGTACTTGGATTTGGTGCATATACCTTGTTCTGGTATATGTGGCAGAATGCAAAATACACACCATACATAACCGGAATGGAGGAGTTTGTGCCGAGAAAAAGCTATGTGTATACTGCAGAAGATGGATACTTATATAACGTGAAAAAACCGGATTTTTTAACCTACACAGGAAATATGTGTGTATCTGTTCCCAAAGGAGAGTGCGCTTTACTGATTTGGCCAAAAGCACGAAAGGGATTTGACTATGGGGTGCAGATTCAAAAAGATCAGGAGATATACAGTATTATGTTAAAAGCGGATCATACTGCTGTGGAGAAAAATGATAACGAACTTTTGCAGGAATACTCGGAGTGTATTGAAAATTTATTTAAAAAGCATCAGACAAGTGGGAGATCTGATGCTTTTTTGCATCCAAGGCGATTCCGTTTCGCTGACTGCGTCCCCACCCCAAAAAAAGACATGATACAAGTTTGTTACACAGCCCAATTACACTATAAAGTGGGAGGTAGGAACTATGAAAAAAACAAAAATAATTTTAACCGTTTCATTGCTTGTAATTCTGTTCTTATGTGCGGGATATTTTTACTTTTTAAAGAAAACACCGGAGAGTAAACATTCGGATGTTTCCAATGAAACAGAATCAGCAGAAAAGCAAAAAACACATGATGAAATAGCAGCCCGCTTGGGAATACCGGGCGAACCGGGAATGACGTGGAATGTAACAAAAGAAAAAATTCAGCAAGGTATAGGGGAAAGCGGTATTGATTTTAAAAAATTAAAGGTATACGACATTCATAGTAATGTGAATGAAGCGTATATTGAAAATTTAAGAAAATTATTAGGATTACCGGATGACTGCACCGAATTATTTCTAAGTGCGGGAAACTGTTTTAGTTTTGAAAAAACAAATACAACGTGCAAAATAACAGAGAAAGAATTAGAGGCGATATTCCAAAAAATCCGCGTTGGCGTTTGGCAGGGAGAAAAAGACTATGGGACAATACGGGAACAAAAGGATGGCAAGTTAGGAACCGAAAATTTTTACTTTGATGGACTGCCTTGGAAAGAGGATATGTATGGGAACGCACTGGATCAATATGGGGACTTGCTTTATGGAATAGAATCTGAGCATTCGCTGGCGTGGGACATTGAAGATGGTGTTTTGAAAAGATTTTCAGGATTTTCTTATGAGATCAAACCGAAAAAACTGAAAAATGCGGTAGCGTCAAAGGAACAATTAACGGAGTTTGTATGGAGTAAAATGGAACCGTATATAAAGCAGAGGGATCAATATGAGAAAACCGTGAGCGGGGATGTAACACCGTTTTACACGCTGTTTGAAGCAGATGAAATTACGGTTAGCATGACCTACGAAAATGTGAATGCCGAAGAGGATAAGGCGCAGTTTGTTCCTGTAGTGGAGTTGAATGGAACGGTTTACAACTACGATTTTGGTGATAAAACGTGGGAGAATTATAAAGGTGGTTATGCCATTTCATTAGAAAGTGGAGGAATATATGATTGGAGAAATGACAAGCAATAAATATTTGTGGATTTCCATCGGAATTCTTACTTTGTTATTTTGCATAGAGGGTAACGTCCTGTGGAGTGGTGGATATGTTTTTGAGATGATCGTATGTATTACTGCGGCAGGCTCCTCTACATTTATCATACCGATGGCATGCGCGCTGCCTGCTGCCCTTTGCTACTATGAAGAAAAAACAACGTTTGCCTACCGATATAAAATGATACGAAAAAGCCGTTTGTCATATGCCATTCATTGTGTTGGGAAAGGAATGGCTGAAGGCGCACTTGTTATTGGAACCTCTATGGCAATTCTTATGCTGATATTTTTTGTGATAAATGTCGTGCAGGGGAATGTCATTTCCTTCATGGATGAATCGGGGGTGTATGGAACCGTAGATGACCCGACAATATATACCGATCTGTTTGACCATGGGTGTGGAGCGGTTGTGTTATTGCTGAATATTTTCATGATGATGTTAAATGGAATGTTATGGCCTTGTTTTGGAATATTAGCATCGGCATTTATCCGCAACCGGAAATTGCTATTGGTATTTCCATTTTTGCTTTATCGGATCTTTGCGTATATATATGATTACAATCCATATCTTACGCCGCTGTCATTTAATATGACATTGTCCATTGTATATGAATCCTGTGGTGGATTTTTACGAGTTGCGATCTATCTGCTTGTGGTGGTCTACCTTACCGTTATTTGCCTGATGGCAAATATGAAATATCAATACATAAGAGGGGAGTGATGGACGATGACCAAAATCATAAGATTGACGAGGTTGTCTTTAAAAAACGGAATCAAAAACAGGGATACCATGATTGTAATGCTTTTTTTGCTTTCCTACTTTAGTTTTGTTTTTCCTGCCAGCAGTAAAAGTGTAATGAAAGCGGGTGAACATGTAAATATGTTTGCACCCTTTATACACGGAGTATTGCGTCGGGATTTTCAAATTATAGTATTGCTTGGTTCGATTATGATGTTAGGAATGCGGAATGCCATTGAACATAATAAAATCAATGTACTGATGAGAGTGGAAAAAAAGGAGTGGCTTGCCAGTGAAATCTTAACCATGGTACTGACATGTATTGTCTATGCCGGCATGGTTGTATTTTTGACGATGATTTTTTATTTTCGGGTGATGACCCCAAAGGCATGTTGGGGAGATGGCATAGACAATTATCATTTTTTTGCCGGCAGATTGAAAGCAATCGATACATTATATGACAAAAATGTGTATCTTGTATTTTGGGAATCCTTTATATTAGTTGTTCTCGTAACCATATTACTGGGAGAAATCTGCCTATTATGCGATCGCGCCGGCAATAACCGCATGGGACCAATGATATGCGGAGCATTGATCGTATGGAACTTAATGGTGCAGGCCGCGGACGGAATCCCGGATTTCGTTTCACCGATTGGTATGTTAAATGGATACGCAAAGGGGTCGTTTGTTTTTCATACACTTTATTTGTTTATCTTTAACTTGATACTTACCAATATCATCTGGAATGTTGGCAAAAAAAATGATGCAATATGAGGAATGAAAAATGATAGAGTTGAAAAGTGTTAGCAAGGTTTATAAAAACCACGAAGTGGTAAAAGACGTGAGTGTAAAATTTGATACGGGAAATATCGTGGGGATCATTGGGAGAAATGGTTCGGGAAAAACGGTTTTGTTTAAACTGATATGTGGACTGGTAAAGCCTACGAAGGGAAATATCTATATTGATGATAAAGAACTGGGAAAAGATATGGATTTTCCGAAAAATATGGGAGTGATCATCGAGACGCCGGGATTTTTGCCGTGGCTGACAGGGATTCAGGCATTGTGCGATCTGGCGAAGATCAATAAAAAGATCAAGAAAGAAGAGATTGAGAAGGTACTTACCGTTGTTGGACTTGATCCTAAATTGAAAACAAAGGTTGGCAAATATTCGCTTGGAATGTGTCAGCGTTTAGGTTTGGCGCAGGCAATTATGGAAGATCCGGACATACTGATTTTGGATGAACCAATGAATGGACTGGACCGAAAAGGAGTTGGGGATATCAGAAAACTGCTGATGGATTTAAAGAAACAGGGAAAAACAATTGTACTTGCAAGTCACAACAGGGAAGATATTGAAATTCTTTGTGATCAAGTGTATGAGATGGATGATGGAGTACTGTCCGAATATACGGCAGAAAACAGAATATAAAAAAGTTTCAGGCAAAAAGAATCCCGGCATACATCAGCAAAAAGCTGGTATGTCGGGACTTTTTTGCGTATGAAATATTTTACTCCACTTTCTTGTAGTAGTTGGCGCAGAGCTGATCTTTGTAAATGTAGAGAGGCATCATATCTTCGCCGCTGTCTTTTTTTCGTATGATCTGATTGCCCTTGCGGTAATAAGTACCGGATGCGGCGTCATTTTGATCGCCGCCATCAAGACCGGCGGAGTAACGGGTGATGTTTTGTGCAAACGTTCCATCTTTTTTGAACTCAATCACACTGACGCTCTCTTCGCTGGACTTTGACTTGAATGTCTTGGTAAATGTCTTTTTGTCTGGTACTTTGCCGTCATAAAGAGAGTTTTCCGAGATCAGATAATCGCCCTGCTTGATCAGGGTATCTTTGGAATCATCTTTTTTTACAATTTCAATAGTAGTGTCGGTCTCTGTGAAAGTGCCGTGATTCAATTCACTGCTGGAGTCACCGGCGTTCAAAAGCATTTGGAAGGTTCCGTCTTTTTTATTGAAGATATAGTGAAAAGAACTTCCGGTTCCTTTTTTCTTAGTAGCTTCTGCAATGACCAGAGAATATTCCATACGGTCTTCTGGAGCAATGTATGGAGTAGGTGTGGCAGGGACTGCGGTTGCATTGGCTTCGATCTCCGCCTGACGCTCTGCTTTCTGTACATCTACTTTGTCTTTGATCACAATACCGATCGTTGCGACCAGACCGACTGCAAAAACAACCAGTACAACAGTGGATGCAATGTCGAATAAACTTCTCTTTTTGTGCTTTTTATGATTCAAAATAAAACCTTCTTTCTACGTGATAACTGCGTGTGCCATATAATAGGACACAAAATGAATTTTACCATAAATAAAATCATATGACCAGAAAAAAATGGCTTTCATCCTATAACACAAACTTTTTGCCCCGGCATCTTGAAACATTGCCGGTTTTCATATACAATTAGTTTCATCATACGCATAGCTTGAGAAGGAGGATACATATGGGAAAAAAGATCTTTTGGGGCGGCTTCTTTACCGGACTGGCTGCTTATGTGATATTAAACACGCTGGGATATACCCCCGATATTACGGTAGTTCGGTTTGCGGTAGCGATCCTGTGTGTGGCGTTGTTTGTTGTGGCTGCAGTAAAACTGGAGTTTGGCGGTATGCTGCTGTCTCTGGCGATCCTTGCGATCTGCTTTGACAAAGTGCTGGGGATTGAGGCTTTGACACCATGGCCGGTTCTGATCGCAGCTGTGTTTGGCACGATCGGACTGAATATTTTATTTGGGGATGCCGTGAAACGCTGGAAACAGAAGAAAAAAGCGAAAAACAAAACGTACCGGGCACAGGCGCAGGACATTACCGGAGACAGCATCAATCTGCGGACCTGGTTCAGCGGAGAGTGCAAACAGATTCACTCGGATCAGCTCACGAATGTAAATATTGACTGTGCATTCGGTGGACTGGAAGTGCATCTGGAGGATGCGATGATCCAGACCGGCAGTGCCGTTGTGGATATGCAGGTTTCGTTTGGCGGCGTTGAGCTGTATGTTCCTAAGGAGTGGAAAGTAGTGAACAATACGACCGCGACATTAGGCGGATATTCCGAGTCGGGTGCGGATAGCAAAGACCCGATGGCGCCTACTTTGGTGCTGCAGGGAACGATCCGGTTTGGCGGCGTGGATCTTAGCCGCGTGTAAGGAGCTGTGCGTAAAGTAATAGATTGAAAGGAAGAAAAGATGGGGAAGAAGAGTAAGAAGAAAAAACAGGATCAACATTCGATCGAGAGGATCGGAGGCTCATGGAAGTGGGCAGTACTTATGACAATTGCATGGGTTGTGTGGGTTGCCATCTGGTACTATGTATGTCTCCCGGCAGTCAATATTCATTCGTATGGAATGTGGGGGTTCATTATTTTCCTGATGCTGCTGCCGGCTGGAGCACTGCGATTGTTGTATGTTTCAGGAGTTCAGAAAATATCGGTTATCAGCCAGACGAGTATGGGCGATAAACCGACCGGATTTTTGTTTGGTATCGCGCTGGTGCTTTTTGTACTGGTATTCGGTGCAAGTATTTATGGCTCCACGATGTTCCACGCAGGACGGTATTCCGAGATTTTGAACGTAGAAGATTACGACTTTATCAAAGATATTGATTCGAATACAGCGACGGAAAAAATTGCATTGATGGATACGGACAGCGCGATCTTACTTGGAAACCGTGAGATTGGAAGCCTGTCACAGCTGGTAAGCCAGTATGATGTTTCAGAGGATTATTCACAGATTGATTATGGTGGATATCCAAGTAAGGTTTCTGCCTTAAAATATGCGGGCTTTTTCAAATACCTTGGCAACAAAGATCATGGAGTGCCGGGATACGTACAGGTGGATCCGGTAAAGCAGAGTGCACAGTATGTCGCATTGGAACAGGGAATGAAATATGTACCATCCTCTTATTTTCAGAAAGATCTGAGAAGACATCTTCGTTTTCAGTACCCGACACTGATCTTTGAAAATATTCATTTTGAAATTGATGAAAGCGGAAAGCCATATTATGTGGCTGCCGTGAGTGATTTCAAGATCGGACTGTTTGGCGGGGATACCGTGAAAGCGGCGGTTGTGTGTGATCCGGTGACCGGAGAGAGTACATGCTACACACTGGATGAGATCCCAAAGTGGGTCGACAATGTATTTGATGGAGATCTGTTAGTATCGCAGTACAACTGGAAGGGACTTTTGTCCAATGGATTCTTCAACAGCATCTTTGGCAAGAAAGGATGCCGTCATTGCACGGAGACAGTAAATGCCTCAGATGCAGACGACGAAGACGATTCTTATGTGCCGGATTATGGTTATGTGGCAAAGGATGGAGACATCTGGATCTATACCGGTGTAACATCGGTCAATGAGGATTCGTCAAATATTGGATTTATTCTGGTAAATGAGCGTACATCAGAGGCGCATTATTATACCGTGGCAGGTGCAGATGAAAACTCTGCGATGTCAGCAGCAGAGGGTGAAGTGCAGGAAAAAGGTTATCAGGCATCTTTCCCATCGCTGATCAATGTAGTAGGACAGCCAACGTATGTTATGGTTCTTAAAGATGCCAGCGGTATTGTTAAGCTGTACGCCACCGTAAATGTTGAGTCCTACAATATTGTTACAACATCGGATTCGCTGGAGGATTGTCTGGCAAAATACAAAAAACGTATTGGGGCAGATGCTTCGGAGGAAGATACGGACGAAAAACCTGCGGAGCAGCCACAGGGAGATTCGGTTGAAAATACGTTTGTGATCGCCTCGATCCAGTATGTGACGATTGACGGCAGCACATATGTGTATCTGGAAGGCAAGGACGGAAATATATACCGGCAGAAATTTGCAGACAATGAAGATCTGATCTATTTGAGAAAAGGAAATGAGATCAAAGTGACTTGTGTGCAGGAAAAAGATAAGCACTATCTGATTCAGGGGAATGTCACTATTCTGACAAAATAATTCGCTAAAGTGGCTCAGAAAGTAAAACTGGGCCACTTTTATTGTGTGCAGTATCTGTTGGCCCGGCAACAATAAATGATGGAAGTAAGGATGAGAAACAATGAAGAAAAAAATGTTGGGACTATGGACACTTCTTTTTTGTCTGGTAGCAATGCTCGGATCGGGTACCCGGGTGTTGGCGGCACAGACTGTCACGATTTCCAGGATGGAAGTGCAGAATCTGGAGACAGAGATTTTGTATGGACAGCAGTTGAACACCAGTGGGATTTCGCTGCTCGTTACTTATTCGGATAAAAGTACAAAAGTCGTAAAGCCGGATCGGATCTCACAGGTGGATACGAAAAAGCTGGGCGCACAGGAAATTACGTTTTATTATCAGGAGAGCACGGTAAAACAGACGATCTACGTTATGCCAAATGCCGTGAAAAATATCCGGATCGCAGATCGGACGACCAAAGCAGTTACGATCGCATGGGACAAGCTGGAAGAGGCACAAAAATATGAGATTTTTACATCCATGGAGGAGAATGGCTCCTATGACCTGAAAGCTACGGTGACAAACAACCAGTATAAGTTTACCGATCTTACCAAGGGAGAAATACGTTATGTAAAGATCCGTGCGTTGGGCGGAGATATGACCGGCGGTTATACAGATCCGGTGAGGATCGCGCTGAAGCCGGAACAGGTACAGGGCGTTACGGTTACGCAGAATTCGAAAAATCAGATCGCACTGACATGGAATGCCGTAGAGGGTGCCACGGGGTATCTTGTGTACTACCGGTTGTCGTCGGCAGCCGGATATACGCTTGCTTCGACCGTGACAAAGAATTCCTGTACGGTCACAGAACTTAGTGCCGGAAAAGATTATTATTTTCAGGTATATGCGTATGTAGGAACGGAGGATAACATCGGGGCGGCATCTACCGCGGTACTTAGTGGAACGGCACCGGCAGTTCCGACGATCAGTAAAGTAAAAGGCGGCGATGGCAGAGTCAAGGTGTATTGGAAAAACTGCACCGGAGCGGAAAGTTATCGTTTTTATCTTTCAACACAGAAAGATAGTGGCTATATGCTGGCAGGCGATTTCAAGAATGGCCAGTACAACATCAAAGCGCTGGAAGGTTTGACCAACGGCATTACTTATTATGTGAAAGTGGAAGCTGTCCGCACGGTTGCGGGAATGGAATTGTCGACGACATCGACTGTATCATCTGCGAAAACCAAAAAGGCAGCAGCGACCAGTACCAAAGCGAAACTTTATAAGACAAAAGCAAAATTCAAAAAATCGGCAGCTTACAAAAAATACAAGACATTCAGTAAGCTGATGGTATATAATAAGTCGTTTATCATGCCGGGAATGATCAAGACCAATGTGGGTGGATTTTCGGCAACGCGCATGATCCCGCAGAGTATTACGTTTGCAGGAAAATACCTGCTCATGTCGGCATATGATTACACCAAAGCGCAGGAATCCGTCATTTATGTAATGGACAAAAATACGAGAAAATATCTGACTACGATCGTAATGCCGCACACCGGACATCTGGGTGGAATTGTTTATGACGGAACTAACATCTGGATCACTCACGGAAAAAAACTCGAATGTTTTCCTTTTCAAGTAGTGGAAAATGCGGTATTATCAGGAGGAGCCTATACAGAGCTTTACAGTGTCACTTCCGTGTGCACCACATCGGAGACGGTGTCTTATGTTTCTTATTATAAAAATCGTCTGTGGGCAGGTGCATATAGTGAGACAAAAAGTAAATACTTATATGGATACACGATCAATGACAAGACAGGCGTGCCGACACTGACACGGACACACAAGATCCTGATGCCGAACCGGACACAGGGAGTGGCATTTACCAAGGATGGCAAATTGATCATATCCAGGTCCTGTCAGACGAAGAAAGGCCGATCCGGTTTTATGTCTGAATTAGTGACTTATAAGCCAACATGGAATTTTAGTAAAACCAGTATTAAAAAGAATAAGAAGAAAAAGACGGTCAAGATGCCGCCGATGAATGAAGGAATCGCCATTTCAGGCTCCTATCTCTATGTGATCTATGAATCCTGTGGATTTAGCGAGTGTCAGGCGAGACTGGATCGGATCATGGCGTTTAAGACCAAAAAGATAACAGGATAGGAGAACGTTGTGGAAAAGAATTACGAAGTACTTGCCAAAGAAGGACGTGCCAAGAGAGGACGGTTAAAGACCCCGCATGGTACGATTGAAACCCCGGTATTTATGAATGTAGGAACGCTTGCCGCGATCAAGGGAGCCGTTTCTTCGATGGACTTAAAAAAGATCAAGACGCAGGTGGAACTGTCGAATACATACCATCTTCATGTCCGCCCCGGAGATAAGGTTGTCAAACAGCTGGGTGGTATTCATAAATTCATGAACTGGGATCGGCCAATCCTTACCGATTCGGGCGGATTTCAGGTATTTTCGCTGGCGGGACTGCGTAAGATCAAAGAAGAGGGTGTATACTTTAACTCTCATGTAGATGGAAGAAAGATTTTTATGGGACCGGAGGAGAGCATGCAGATCCAGTCCAATCTGGCTTCTACGATCGCGATGGCATTTGATGAATGTCCGCCGCATCCGGCAACCAGAGAGTATATGCAGAACTCGGTTGACCGTACGACAAGATGGCTGGAGCGCTGCAAGGCAGAGATGAATCGTCTGAATTCGCTGCCGGACACGATCAACAAAGAGCAGATGCTGTTTGGCATCAATCAGGGTGGAACCTTTGAAGATATCCGCATTGAACATGCCAAAAAGATCCGGGAGCTGGATCTGGACGGATACGCACTCGGAGGTCTTGCCGTGGGTGAGAGCCATGAGGAGATGTATCATATTCTGGATATGACGGTTCCTTATCTGCCGGAGGACAAGCCGGTTTACCTGATGGGGGTAGGAACACCTGCCAACATTTTAGAAGCAGTTGAGAGAGGCGTTGATTTCTTTGACTGTGTATATCCGGCAAGAAATGGAAGACACGGACATGCCTATACGAATTTTGGCAAGATGAATCTGCAGAACGCAAGATTTGAACTGGATGACAGACCGATCGAAGAAGGCTGCCAGTGTCCGACCTGCAGACACTACTCCAGAGCGTATATCCGGCATCTGTTGAAAGCAAAGGAAATGCTGGGGCTGAGATTATTGGTCTTGCATAATTTGTATTTTTATAATACAATGATGGAAGAAATTCGCGAAGCAATTGAGCAGGGCAATTTCGCAAAATATAAAAAAGAAAAACTGGAACGCATGGAATCTGGTGCGTACTAGTATCAGGAGGTCATTATGGCAGGAGGCACTGTTGGAGTTATTTTACTCTATGTAGTTATTATCGCAGCATTTTATTTTATCGCGATCCGTCCACAGAAGAAGCAGGAAAAAGAGCATCAGGCACTTGTGAATGCAGTGGAAGTTGGAGACAGCATTCTTACCACAAGCGGTTTCTATGGCGTGGTTATCGATATGACGGATGAAGTTGTGATCGTTGAATTTGGAAGCAATAAAAATTGTCGTATTCCGATGAAGAAGGGTGCGATCGTTGAAGTTGAGAAAGCGAATGAGCAGTAAGCTATTCGCTTTTTTCTTCTGTATTGGTTTTTGAGTTACAGAACGGAAAGGATACATACATGGCAAGACTTATTGTTGCGGGAATCTTTTGTTTGTTCTCGCTCAATCTGCAAGGTGGTAAAGTACCCCTTTTACCGGATGTGATCGGATATATCTTTCTGCTTCTTTTTTTTATGTATTGGGAAGAAAAAGAAGAAGACATCCGACGGATGGACCTCTCACGCACGAAGATGGTGTGCGGGGTTATGATCCTTTTGTCGGCAGTGGATTTTTGGATCAACACACAAGGAATCTCGATCAGCAGTATTTATATCGTGATACTGAAAGGTACATTGGGTGCGTTTCTTTTTTATTTGTGCTGGAAAGCGGTGGCAGACGGGTTTGAAGAGCTGGAGCGCAAGCAGGATGTGAATCTGAAAAGCGATGGGATGCAGAAAGCATTGCTGGGAGCTACACTGGCAAAGGTGTTTACGCTCACTTCTTTGATCTACGGTGGATTTTTGATCGGGATCGGAGTTCTTGCGATCTGGGTGACAGGTATCATTTTCCTTATATGCCTGATCCGTAGTGAACGCTGCTATGCGAAACATAGAGAAGAAATGAAAAAATAACATAATGTGAGGGGAACATGAAAGAACAATTAAGAAGTGAATTTGAAAAGATATTCGGAAACAGTGAAAATGTGAAATTTTACTTTTCGCCGGGACGTGTCAATCTGATCGGAGAGCATACTGATTACAATGGCGGACATGTATTTCCGTGCGCATTGACGATCGGTACTTATGCGGTTGTCCGGATGCGGGAAGACCGCGTGCTCCAGTTTTATTCGATGAACTTTGCGGATAAAGGGGTGATCGGATCCACATTGGATTTTCTTCATCCGGAGGAAGAAGCGGATTGGACCAATTATCCGAAAGGTGTGATGTGGGCGTTTGAACAGAGAGGCATGAAGATCCCGAACGGTATGGATATTTTGCTGTTTGGCAATATCCCGAACGGCTCCGGCCTGTCCTCTTCGGCATCGCTGGAGGTTTTGACAGGATTTATCCTCAGAGATCAGTTTGGTTTTGACGTATCCAACCAGGAGCTGGCACTGATCGGTCAATATTCGGAAAATAATTTCAATGGTGTCAACTGTGGTATTATGGATCAGTTTGCCATTGCCATGGGAAAAAAAGATCATGCGATCTTTCTGGATACAGCAACTCTGCAATATGAATATGTTCCGCTACAGTTGGATGGTGCCAAGATTGTGATCGCATGCAGCAATAAAAAGCGCGGTCTTGCGGATTCGAAATACAATGAAAGACGCAGTCAGTGTGAGCAGGCACTTGCGGATCTGCAGCAGGTGATCGGGATCGAGACACTCGGTCAGCTGGATTGTGAGACGTTTGACCGGTACCAGTCAGCCATCAAAGATGAGGTAAACCGCCGGCGTGCAAAACACGCGGTATATGAAAATCAGAGAACGATCCGTGCAAAAGAAGACTTGTGCAACAAGGATCTTGCCGGCTTTGGCCGTCTTATGAATGAATCCCATGTATCTTTGCAGGAGGATTATGAGGTTACCGGATTTGAGATGGATACGCTCGCACAGGCAGCATGGAAACAGGATGGTGTCATTGGCTCCCGTATTACGGGAGGCGGATTTGGCGGATGCACCGTCAGCCTCGTAAAAGAAGAGTCGGTTCCGGCGTTTATTGAGGCCGTTGGAAAAGAATATTCGGAGAAAACAAAATTAAAAGCTGACTTTTATGTAGTTGAAATTGGTGGCGGACCTGTGGTATTCTAAACATAGTCAGTTGACAGAACGAAAATGAGATATTTAGGAGGATAAAAAAAGAATGAGTGATGTAAAAAGTGTAATTGAAAGTGGCAAAGCAGTACTCGGAATTGAGTTTGGCTCTACACGTATTAAGGCAGTATTGGTAGATGATAACAATGCTCCGATCGCTTCCGGAAGCCATGAGTGGGAGAACCAGTTAGTAGACGGTATCTGGACATACAGCATTGATATGATCTGGGCTGGTTTACAGCATGCTTATAAAGAGATGACAGAAGATGTTGAAAAGCAGTATGGTGCAAAAGTTGAGAAGCTTGGCGCATTGGGATTCAGTGCGATGATGCACGGTTATATGGCATTTGGTGCAGATGACAAGATCTTAGTTCCATTCCGCACCTGGAGAAATGCGATCACAGAAGAAGCTTCTGAAAAATTGACAGAGCTTTTGAACTTCAATATTCCACAGCGCTGGAGTATCGCTCATTTGTATCAGGCTATTTTAAATGGCGAAGAGCATGTAAAAGATATTAAATTCCAGACAACATTGGCTGGTTACATTCACTGGATGTTAAGTGGTAAAAAAGTTCTTGGTGTTGGTGAGGCATCTGGTATGTTCCCGATCGACAGCACAACCGTAGATTACAATCAGAAGATGGTGGATCAGTTTGATGCTTTGATCGCAGACAAAGGTTTCTCATGGAAACTCCGTGACATTTTCCCACAGGTACTCAGTGCAGGAGAAGATGCCGGTACTTTGACCGAAGAAGGTGCAAAACTTTTGGATCCTACCGGTACATTACAGGCAGGATGCCCAATGTGTCCACCAGAAGGTGATGCAGGAACTGGTATGGTAGCTACCAACAGTGTAGAAGTTCGTACCGGAAACGTATCCGCAGGAACTTCGGTATTCTCTATGGTAGTTCTTGAGAAAGAACTGACAAAAGTATATCCTGAGCTTGACTTGGTTACAACTCCAAGTGGCGAGGCAGTTGCTATGGTACACTGCAACAACTGTACATCCGATCTGAACGCATGGGTAAACATTTTCAAAGAGTTTGCAGAGGCATTCGGCATGGATGTTGACATGAACAAATTGTTTGGAACTCTTTACAATCATGCGATGAAAGGTGATGTAGATGGCGGCAATCTGCTGGCATACAACTACATTTCCGGAGAAAATATTACGGGCATGGAAGAAGGACGTCCATTGTTCGTACGTACTCCAAACAGCAAATTCAATCTGGCAAACTTTATGCGAGTAAATCTTTACTCTGCATTGGCAACATTGAAGATCGGAAACGACATTCTTCTGAAAGAAGAGGGCGTTAAAGTAGATAAGCTTTTGGGCCACGGCGGACTTTTCAAGACAAAAGGCGTTGGCCAGCAGATCCTGGCAGATGCGATGAATTCTCCAATCTCTGTTATGGAGACAGCCGGAGAAGGTGGAGCATGGGGAATCGCAGTACTTGCTTCTTACATGATCAACAAAGCAGATGGTGAGTCTTTGGGCGATTACTTGAACAACAAAGTATTCGCAGGACAGGAAGGTACTTCTCTTGATCCGGATCCAGAAGGTGTAAAAGGCTTTGATGAGTTCATCAAGATCTATAAAGCAGGACTGCCAATTCAGCGCGCAGCGATCGATTCTATGGAATTATAATTTAGAATTAAAAATGAAATAAGACGGGTGGCAAGGCTGCCTGGTTGAAAAAAAGGGAAGTTCAATCCGCAAGTGGATGAACTTCCCTTTTTTATTTGTGGTAAAGCGTTCTTTGGGCATATACGCTCCGGTACTCGGATGGGCTTTGTCCAGTTGCTTTTTTAAAAGCAGTCGAAAAGTTGTGATTATCGGAAAATCCGATGTCGTAACCAATCTGGGCGATCGGGGTATTGGTGTCGGTAAGCAGTGCTTTTGCCAGATCCATTTTGGCATTGATGATGTAACTTTTCATGGAGACACCGGCATTTTTTTTGAAAAAGGTGGTAATGTATTTTTCATTATAACCAAAATAAGAAGCGACTTCGCTTACTTTGATGTTTTCCCGGATGCGCCAGTTGATGTAATCGACAATGTCAGTGTAGAGCTGTGACTTACCATCTTTCTGCGCGGTTCTTCCACCGGCAAGATAGAGCTGGCTGTAAAGTTCACACAACAATGTGGTAAGCGAGAAATCATTCAGATTCATGCCACGATATTTCAGATCACAGTCCTGAAGCTGCTTTAGCAGGATGATCAGCCGGGTTAGGCGTGGAACCTCACCGGTGACTGGAAGAAGGATCTTTTTCTGATCCGCTTCGAGGGGCGCAGGCGGTGTTGTGTGAACGATCGGATCGTTCTGATGATCGTTGTAAGTAAAATGAACCCAGTAGAAGGTACAATTGCTTGGCTGAAATCCGTATTGATGGCAAGGGGGACGCATGATGAGGTATTCCCCTTTTTTTACGGTATAGTGGGTATCGTCCGAAGCGATAAAAAGCTCACCTTCGGTCATAACGATCAGTTCGAAGTCAAACAGGTCACGGGTCATGTGCATCCAGTTTGGATCCGGGGCTTCGAACTTGCCGGCCCAGTTGAAATGGAATGGTTTGCCTACATTAAACTCTAATATTTCCATATGACTTTTTTATACCTTTCTTGTCACGATTGATGACGTTTTCATGAAAAAAAGTGCTGATATAATGTATTATATCAGAATAATTGATCTATGCAAGGGGAAAATCACACCACAAACAACGAAATAACAAAACGAAATCAAACCAAACAGAACCTAATAGTATGGAGCGCTGGGAGAGAGCGTGTTACAATAGCAACAACAAAAAAGTAGTTGTTTTTATTGGCAGAAAGGAAGAGAAAGATGAGAAGGAAAAAAATGCTTACTAAAGCAACAGCCGTTATGCTTGCAGCGGCAATGGTCGTTACTTTGACCACGGGTGTGGATGCCAGCGCTGCTACAAAGAACAAAGTATCTTTGAGCAAGACGAAGATCCAGATCAATCAGGGCAAAACAAAGACCGTTAAAGTGAAAGCAGCAAAGAAGACAAAAGTCAAAAAAGTAAAATGGACGATCAGCAAGGGAAAGAAGATCGTAAAACTGACCAAGAAAAGTAAATCGGGTGTTACGATCAAGGGTCTGAAAAAAGGATCTGCTACGGTAGTGGCTAAGATCACAGTAAAAGGACAGAAAAAGGCAATTACCAAGAAGATCAAAGTTAGCGTAAAGAAGGCGGCAACAAAGACCAACAGCAGTAATACGGCGACCGCAACAGCGACACCGACCGCACCGGCACAGACGACAAATACACCGGCGCAGCCTACGACAGCACCAACTCCTACTCCAGATAACACAAAGGATACAACAGCTGATTTCAGCGCACAGAGCTTTGATATGGAAGATGTTGTTGTTACAGATTCCTACTATGCAAACTCTTTAGAAAAAGAAATCGCATACATGGAGGAACTCGACGAAAACAAACTTTTGGCCGGCTTCAAGGAGACTGCAGGCTATGCAGCAGGAATGACAGCATCAGAAGTAAACACTTACATGGGAACAACCCGTTATAAAGGTGGAAACAACTGGGAAGATTCCCTGATCGGCGGACATACGCTTGGTCATTATATGACCGCACTGGCTCAGGCAGTCAGCAATCCGGAGACCAGCGCTGATGACAAGGCAAAACTTCAGAAGAAGATTGATACGATCGTATCGACATTGAAAGAATGCCAGGAAAAGACAAAAGGTTCTTCCAAATGTAAGGAAGGTTATCTGTTTGGAGCTACGCTGGTCAATACGACCAATATGGAGCAGCAGTTTGACAATGTAGAAAAGAACCTCACAAACATTGGAACACAGGCATGGGTTCCTTGGTATACGATGCACAAGATTTTAGCCGGTCTTGTTTCCATCTATGAATTAACAGGAAACAAGGATGCACTTGCCATAGCAGAAAATCTTGGAGAGTGGACATACAATCGTGTAAGCAAATGGAGCGCAAGCACAAGAAACACTGTTCTCAACATTGAGTACGGCGGAATGAATGACACCTTGTATGAGTTGGCACTGTGCACATCCAATGCCACTTATCAGGATCACTTCTTAAAGGCAGCTGCTCAGTTTGATGAGACGACATTGTTTGAAAAAGTGAAGAAAGGCAGCACGAATGTGCTGAATAACCTTCATGCCAATACAACGATTCCAAAATTCTTAGGAGCACTGAACCGTTATGTAAGCCTTTCCAAATTAGGAAAACTTACAGATAGTGACAAAGTTTATCTGGAATATGCAGAGAAATTCTGGGATATGGTTGTGAACAAACACGCTTATATCACAGGTGGTCTCAGCGAATGGGAGCACTTCGGACAAGATTGTGTATTGGATTCCGAGAGAACGAACTGCAACAATGAAACATGCTGTACTTACAATATGTTAAAGATGAGCCGCATGTTGTTTGAGATCACAGGCGATAAGAAATATTCCGATTATTATGAGAAAACACTGATCAATGCGATCATCGGATCACAGAATCCGGAAACCGGAATGAGCATGTACTTCCAGCCAATGAAATCCGGATACTTCAAAGTATACAGTTCCAAGACACAGGATTTCTGGTGCTGTACCGGATCCGGTATGGAGAACTTTACGAAGTTAAATGACAGCATTTACTTCTACAAAGATAACAATATCTATGTAAATCAGTATCGTTCCTCTACATTGACATGGAAAGAGAAAAACGCAGTATTGGTTCAGGATGCAGACCTTTTAACAGGTGCAACACAGAACTTTGAAGTAAAAGCAGCAAACGGAACCGGTGATGTTGATGTAAATGTAATGTTCCGTATTCCGGATTATGCAAAGAGCGATCTTGTGATCAAAGTAAATGGAACTGCATATTCTTACAAGAAAGTAAATGGATATGCTCAGGTAAGCGGTAAATTCGCTTCTGGAACAAAGATCACCGTTGAGATCCCAATGCAGGTTACTTATGAGAATCTTACCGATTCTACCGACGCAAAAGCAACGGATGTTTATGGATTTAAGTATGGACCATTTGTATTGGCAGCAGATCTTGGAACTGATGGCACAAGCGCTTCCGATATTGGCGAGACTGGTGTTACCGTAGATATTCCAAAAGCAACGATCCTCGACAGCGAGATTTTGAGTGTAAATGCCGGCGATGGTGATATTCAGGAATGGTTAAAAGACATCAACACTTACATGAAAAAGACAGTAAGTGATGGAACCATTTCATTCAAGATGACAGGAACCGACAAAGAGTACACCTTTGTACCATATTATTCTTTATATGGTCATCGTTATGGAATTTACTGGAACTTTACAACCGATGCAAGTGCGATCGCACTGGGCAAAAAGACAGCTGCCCGTGCAGCAAAACAGTTAGACAGCGTACAGCCTGGATATGGTCAGAACGAAAGTGATGAGAAACATGCTTTGGTAGAAAGCAATACCGAATCACAGACAGCAAATGGCTCCAGCCGCTGGACAAACGAAGGAGGATCTTTCTCCTATCGTATGAGCGTATCAACAGAAGAGGATACGACATTGATCTGCCAGTATAAGAAAGCAGACAATGGAAAGACGGTTAAGATTACACTTGGCGATTATGTGATCGCAGAAGAAACCTTGAACTACACAGGTGACAAAGATATTTACGAAGTATATTACAACATTCCAAAAGAGCAGGCAGCTGCAAATCTGGATACTGAATATACCGCAGATAAGGTAGCAAGAATCCAGTTCTCCGGAGTAGATGGAGCTGCATCGGCAGAATGGATCAATGAGATCTATACTTACAAAAAGATTGGAACACAGGCAGAACTCACATCGATCGAGACAGAGACCGGTACACTTACTGAGGAAGATGGCGCTTACAAGATCGTAGTACCTTCGGACACAACAAGCGTAGATGTTACATTCAATTTGAAAGACACCAATGGTTATATTACGATTGATGGTGCTGCCGTGGATGATTCCAAAGCACAGAGCATTGATCTGAACAGCCTCCGTGTTGTAAAAGCAAAACTTCGTGTATATGCAGAAGATTTCCAGACTTACAAAGACTACTCCCTGACAATTCAGAAGGAATATCCAATTGATGAGAGCATTGAGTACTTTGTAGACTGTGGTGACTTTAATGTATCAACCGTTTCCGATGGTGACAAATTCGGTGTTCGCAACTCCGTAACTGAGCAGGTTTATGGCAAGGATCCGATCACAGGATATCAGTGGGGTATCGTAGATACGATTTCTAACCCATTGAAAAACGGAACTTCGAACAAAACAGAAGACGCGATCTATACCGATAATACATGGCCACACGAAAATGATGTTGCAATTACCAAAGATGGTATGCCAAAGACTATGACAAACCGTTACACAAAGAATCAGTTTGAAAATGGCATTGCTGTAAGATTTTTGGATTATGCATTTGAATTGGAAAATGGAGATTACACCGTAGAGGTTGGATTCAGAAACCCATGGAGTTGCTCCGCAAACCCAATTTTGTACTCAGATTATGGCACAGACAATCAAAAGACACTTTCTTCTGCCAGTGGTGCCTCCGTTCCAGCGAACGGAAATACCGTAGTAAAAGGCACAGTTACGGTTACAAATGGCAAGCTGACATTGAATGCAAGAAGTCTGGCAAATGCATTCGATACGCGGGCAATCAATATGACATATATCATTATTAAAAAAGCCAACTGATCATCACATTATTTTATCGATCTTGAAAAGGGAAATCACTTGTTGGTTTCCCTTTTCTCATGTGCGCCTAGCGGCGCACGTTTCTAATGGGTGAAAGTCCCTAATCTGCCCTAGTAGTGGGAAAGATAC
>CAKREC010000002.1 GCA_934316925.1 uncultured Eubacterium sp. | reverse complement strand
AGCTATTATGGCTAAACAATTATCCTTACCTGAACGTTACGTTATTGAGCGAATGCTTCATCAAGACTATTCGTTCGTCTCTATTGGAAGAAACCTTGATCGTTCTGCTTCCACTATTGCTCGTGAAGTTTTGCATTATCGATGCTTCACAAGCAGATCCCCTATTATGGGCGAAAACGACTGTATTAACAGGCCTAGTTGCCAATGCAACACTCTTTGTCCCGAGATGGGTGTTCATGGTTGTTTTGCATCCAGATGCAAGCGTTGTCCTGAAGGAATCATTTGTACATCTATCTGCGATAATTATGATTCTTTTCAGTGCGATTTACTCGATAAGCCTCCCTATGTCTGTAGCAACTGTAAGATGCAGAAGGGATGCAAAAAGAACAAGGCTTATTACTCTGCGCATAAGGCAAATGCAGCTCATCACAAATCCATAAAAGATGCTCACAGCGGTGTGCGTAAAACACCTAAAGAGCTCCGTGAAATTGCGGAAATCATTGAGCCCCTTATTGCCAAAGGGCAGTCACTAAATCACATTTGTCAGACACATGCTGATGAACTTGGTGTATCCGAAAGAACCCTGTATAATTACATTGATAAGAATGTATTTAAGATCAGAAATATTGACCTCCCTAAAAAGGTTGTATACAGGGAGCGCAGACCTAAAAGAGTTCTTACCAGGCTTGAATACCAGTACCGTCAAGGACGTACAATTGAAGACTTTAATTCCTTTGTTGAAGCTAATCCGGATGTGCCTATCGTTGAGATGGACACTGTAAAAGGAAGCAGGGAAAAAGGGAAAGTTTTCCTTACTATGATTTTTAGGAAGTCCAGCTTCATGCTTATCTTTCTTATGAATGATGGCACTCAGGACAGTGTAATTCAGGTATTTGACACCCTAAGCAACTCTCTTGGCACTGCACTATTTAAGAGACTCTTCGGTGTAATCCTAACAGATAATGGGGTTGAATTTAAAAATCCCAATGCCTTGGAGCATACACGTCCTGGGTTGATTCGCACTCATGTATTCTTCTGTGACCCTCAGGCATCATGGCAAAAGCCTCATGTTGAAAACAATCACAGATTAATAAGAAGAATCATCCCAAAGGGAACAAGTCTGAACAAGCTCAATGTCGAGGACACACGACTTGTTTGCTGTCATATCAACAGTGTCATACGTGACAACCTTGATGGCAAAACACCATTTGATTTAATGGACTCTGCAGATGAAAAAAAGCTATTATCCGCACTTAACCTGTCACCCATTCCACCTGATGAGGTTATTCTGAGTCCAAAACTAATTAAACACTAATCGCAAATCTGTCGGATCAAACAAAGGTCTCATATCTGTAATCAAAGCGGGGTCTCAGTTACTTTTGCAAACCGACTGGCATGCCGTTTATTAGTCATGTTCAGAAATCATGCAAAACAATAGCTTTTAAATCATTATAACCGTTTTAAGTTCGATTTTGGTATCATTTTAAGGTTTATGATTTTTAGTGTCAATATGTACTAGCAGTTATTTTTTCATTTAAAGTCAAAATTTCAATTATTTATTCATTTACTTATTTTACCAGTATCTGAATTTCAATCTTCGTTCCCTTCCCCGGAATGCCCAGGCACAGGCATCGCTACACAACAAGACCGCCGGTCAAACATACCTCTCCCCTTTTAGCCCCTTATCTTAAACAAGATCAAAACGGAAAAATATGATTTTTCTTCATATAGGCAAGGGATTTTTCCTGCTTGTCAATCTCCTTCGTCTTCACAAGAACACTCGGTTTGATCCCCAATTTACGGATCAGGGCATCTACCTTTTTCCAGTCAATGCTTCCGCTTCCGATCGCATCATGAACATCATAGTTTCCATTATTATCATTGATGTGCATGTGTGCGATGTATGGTGCTGCCTGTTCCAGCCATGTCTCGATCGGAGTCTGTGAAATATTGGCATGTCCAATATCTAAACACAGGTGAAAATTCTTAACTTTCTGCATTTCCTTGGCAAATTCAACATATAGATCCGGTGTAAACTCAAATTCATTTTCCATGTAGATCTGAAGTCCATCATACTCCTTTGCCAGCTGCGTATAAAATTCAATGTTTTTATCCAGCCAGTTTTTCTGATAATCTTCATCCAGACGATTGGCAATATAATTCGTATGAAATACAACACCACGAATTTCCATCTTCTCTGCAATATCCATCGACTGGTGGATGCGGAGATCTGAAATTTCACGGATCTTTTTGTCCTTGCTGTGTACCGCAATCTCGCGATATGCTCCATGCAGAGTATCCATACTGCAGTCGCGGTCAAGATTTTTATAAAGATTTACAAGAACTTTGGTCTTGGTTGGATCATCCAATACGGATGCATCATAAAAATCATTGTATTCGTAAGCAGCTTCGTAGCGCTCCTCCAAAATTCTCGTTTTACTTAAGTATTCAATTCTCGGTATAATCTGTATCATAATGTCCTCCATTCTAGCAATCAGCGTACGTGTATAATTGATAATAAACACCATGTTTATTGATCAGTTCCTCATGCGTACCTTCTTCCGCAATTCCGTCTTCTGTCAGCACCAGAATGCGTTTCGCATTTCGTATCGTAGACAAACGATGGGCAATCACAAAAGTAGTACGATTTTTCGCCAATTTCTCTAATGATTCTTGTACCACTTTTTCACTCTCGTTGTCAAGTGCAGATGTTGCTTCATCAAAAATTAAAATTGGCGGATTCTTTAAAAACACTCTGGCGATCGATAACCGCTGCTTCTGTCCACCGGAAAGTTTCACACCGCGCTGTCCAATATTGGTGTCATAGCCATCCGGCAGTCCCATGATAAAATCATGGGCATTTGCATTTTTTGCTGCTTCGATCACTTCTTCCTTCGTTGCTCCCGGCTTGCCGTAGCGAATATTATCAAAGACTGTTCCGGCAAATAAATATACATCCTGCTGCACCATACCGATATTCTGGCGAAGTCCCTCCAAAGAATATTGTCTCACATCGATGCCATCCACCAAAACAGCTCCAAATGTAACCTCATAAAAGCGTGGGATCAAGTTGCACAGCGTCGTCTTTCCCGCTCCGGAAGAACCAACGATCGCCACATATTCTCCTTCTTTGACCTGTAAACTCACATGACTGAGTACTTTACTCTGCCCCTCTTCATAACGGAAACCGACATCATCAAATACCACTTCTCCACGCAGCGAATCCGGAACGATCGGATTCTCCGCTTCCTGGATCTCCGGCTCAAGCGAAACAATTTCCCGAAATCGCTCATACCCGGTAATGCCGTTCTGAAATTGTTCTGTAAAATTGATCAGCTTTTGTACCGGCTCGGTAAAGTTGCCGATGTACAGCAAAAAGGTCAAAAGATCCGGAATCGGAACCTGTCCCCGGCAAAGTCCCAAAGCACCAGCCACTACTACAACCACTGTGATCAGTGTAATAAAAGCCGTCAGACCGGCATTGTAAGTTCCCATATACCGGTAACTGTTCTTTTTGCTTGCCAAAAATCCATCATTGCCGACACGGAATTTTTCCATTTCCACACGCTCATTTGCAAATGATTTTACCACACGGATGCCCGACAAACTATCTTCAATACTGGCATTGATCTCCGCAATCTTCTCACGGTTCCGTTTAAAAGCCCGCTTCATTTTCTTATTTAAAATATAAGCAAATACAAACATAACCGGCAACAGTATCACTGCCGCCACAGCCAAACGCCAATTTAACATCAACAGGATCGTAAATGTACCCGCAAATTTAATAATAGAGATCACAACATCTTCCGGTCCATGATGCAGCAATTCTGTAATGTCAAACAGATCATTGGTCACGCGTGACATGAGCTGTCCCACTTTCTGGTCATCGTAAAAAGAAAATGACAGTTTCTGATAATGAGCAAAAATCTCCTGTCTCATATTGTATTCGATCTTCGCGCCCATAACATGCCCGTAGTTTCCGATAAAATAGTTGCTATAGCACTGTACCAGCACGATGCCAACCATCACAGTTGCCAGCATCATGATCTTGCCGGGAATCTGCTCTTTGGGTAAATATACAACCGTGGATGTGATATAACGCACGATCAATGGAATGACCAGCGTAGAAGCGGCTGCCAGAAATGCAAAAAACATGTCTGCCGCAAAGATTCCCCGGAATGGTTTATAATAGGAAAAAAATTCTTTCCAGTTAAAATACTTCTTTTCTTTCACTTTTGCTTCCTCTCTTCTCTCTTTATCCCAATGCCACATCTAATGCCATCATCAGTGTAAAGCCAACGGCAAAAAAGATTGTGCCGGCATTCGAATGTTTTCCCTGTGACATCTCAGGGATCAACTCCTCCACCACTACATATATCATAGCGCCTGCAGCAAAACTTAGCAAGTATGGAAGTACTGGAACCATAAGTCCAGCCAGCAAAATTGTCAAAGCCGCACCGATCGGCTCCACAATTCCAGATAACACTCCATATACAAATGCTTTTCCACTTTTCACTCCTTCCGAGCGAAGCGGCATCGAAATGATCGCTCCCTCCGGGAAATTCTGAATGGCAATACCAATTGCCAATGCCAGGGCACCCATAGCCGTAATCTTTGTGTCACCACTAAGATAGCCGGCATAAACAACGCCCACTGCCATTCCCTCCGGAATGTTATGGAGCGTCACCGCCAGAACCAGCATCGTAGTGCGCTTCAGACGACTCCTCGGGCCTTCTGCCTCGTTGCTGTTGCGATGTAAATGCGGCACCAGATGATCCAGCAAAAACAAGAACATAATTCCGATCCAAAATCCAAGCACCGCCGGGACAAATGAAAAACGTCCCATCTGTTCACTGCGTTCCATCGCCGGTATCAAAAGGCTCCAGATCGAAGCCGCCACCATCACTCCTGCCGCAAATCCCTGCAGCATTTTCTGGGTCAAAGTTCCCATCTCCTTCTTGCAAAACAAGACAAGAGAAGCTCCCAGTGTAGTACCAAAAAACGGGATCAATATCCCGTAAAACACATTCATTTCATTCATCATCTGCCTCCTGTCTCTTCTTCTTACCCCATTATATGTTTTCCGTTTCGATTCCGTCAATAACGAAAATACATATTGAACAAATTGGCTCAAAAATGCGCACCATACAAAATGTATCGTGCGCATTTATAAAGCTTACCATATATGTTCCAAAACTCTTTGTAACCGCTTATCCAAACAGACTCATCAAATGAGCTACGACAAGACCGCCACCGGTTCCGATCACATACCCCAGCAGCGCCATAACGATCCCAACCGGAACCAATGCGGTGTGATAGGCTCCTGCCAGAACAGGTGCTGTTGCCGTTCCTCCAATATTGGCAAGAGAGGCTACCGCACAAGTGAAAATATCCATCTTCAGAAGTTTTGCCAGAATGATCATGATCAGTACATGGATCATGAGGATCACAAATCCGGTGATCAGCCACATCGGAGCCTGTCCCATGCTGCTAAGATCTGCTCTGGATGCGATCAATGCGATCACAAAATACAAAAGCACATTTGATATTTCTTCTGTTCCCTTTATTTTTCCAAATGGAGTCATTGCCAGAAGGACGCCCGCCACCGTTACAATAAGAACAGTCCAGGTAGACGCATCAAAAAACGTGAGATTTGCCCCGATCATATCGCCTATTTTCTGGGATACTGCTGAAACAAACAAGCCACTCCCCAACAAAATTGCCATATTATGCCATTCCAGTGTCGCTGTATTCGCTCGTACCTCAGCCTCCAGTGCAACACCTACTTCATCAATATTCTTTGTGTCTGCCCCTGTCCATTTGTTAAACTGTTTGGAATATCCGATCGCCCACAAAAGGAACATAACATAAAAGGTAGCACAGATTGAATCCATAACCAGCGCATACACCATGGAATCCTCGGAAACACTCAGTGCTGACTGGATCGCCAGCATGTTGCCACCGCCACCCATCCAGCTGCCGCACAATGCGCCAAGCGATTTCCATGCTTCTGCTCCCAGAACCCCATGAAAAATTGCGTAAGAAACAACAAAGCCAAGACCAATCGAAATGGTAGCTGCAAAAAATCCAATCAGCATTTTCGGTCCCAGTTTTATAATTTTCTTCAAGTCACAACGCAGCAACATAATAAACAGCATCGCGTATAAAAGTGGATTTTTTACCGCCGTATATGCCTCTTTGGTTGCAGACAGATCCCATACTTTCAAGGTACAAAGGATCATCAGTCCAAGATAGATCAATACAATTGGCGGCGCAAATTGAAAAAATACCTGCGCCTTTTTTCCTTTCAATATCTTTGGCAGATTCACTAATAATGCTGCCACAAAAAACAGGGTTCCAAGATATAAGAATCCTTCTGTAATCATATGCATCTCCTCCCCTATAAGGTATATTTAATATCTCTCATTATCTTTTTGCTGATAAGCTTCAAACAAGTTCAGACACTCTTCATGCTGCACCTGTTTCATACTCAGTAAGTCCGTTTTGCCAGCCAGATATTCATAAAATATATCATCGCGGAATCCGATCTTATCCGTATCCAGCCGGTCACATCCAAAATACACTTCTTTGATATTTGCCCATAATATGCCGCCCAGACACATTGGACATGGTTCTGCTGTCGTATACAGGCTGCAATCCGAAAGATCATGCGTACCAAGATTTTTGCAGGCATCCCGGATCGCCTCCATCTCCCCATGACACGTCGGATCCTTTTTATAAAGCACCCGGTTATGTCCTCTTCCTACAATATTGCCATCCTTTACAACAACGGCACCAAAAGGACCACCATGTCCTTTTTCAATTCCATCGTACGCCTCCTGCAAGGCAATTTCCATATAATTCATCCAATCCCCCTCCTGCATCACTAATTATCTTGCACAAATATAAACCATATATGCAGAATAAATGACCAACATCGCCACGCCTTCTGCCCGGTTGATCTTTCCCTTTGTCCATGCAAAGATCCATACAACAATGCTGACAACCATCAACACAATAATGTCGATCACATTTTCCCACAAAAAAGCGATCGGGCTGATCGAGGAAGCAACTCCAAGTACAAATAAAATATTAAAAATATTGGAACCGATCACATTTCCTACCGCCATGTCTAACTCATTTTTTCTGGCTGCTACGATAGAAGTAACCAGTTCGGGCAGACTGGTGCCAAGTGCTACGATCGTGAGTCCGATCAGTGTTTCTGTCAATCCGATCAATCTGGCGATCGCTACAGCACCTTCTACTACAAAATCGCCACCAAACTTGATCGCAACCATACCTCCTACAATAAAAAGGAGGCATTTCCAACCGGAGAGCATCTGTTGTTCCCCGGATTCACTCTGACTGGTTCGGTTTTGAATGGCCGAAAACACCATCCATAGAATGTAAGCAATAAATAAAATAAGAAAGACAATGCCATCCATCCGTCCCAGTGTCATTGCCACAAGACCTAATACCAAAAGCAGCCCTGCACACACGATCGAGAACGGAAACTCTTTTTTTACTGTATTTTTACTGACCGCCAATGGAGAAAACAACGCACAGATACCACATACCACCATCAGGTTAAATATGTTGGATCCAACTACATTGCTGACAGCCAGCGAATTGCTTCCGTTGATCGAAGCAACCACACTGACGGCACATTCCGGAAGGCTTGTCCCCATTGCCACGATCGTAAGTCCAATAATGATCGATGGGATCCGCAGCCTCTTTGCCACCGAAGAACTTCCTTCCACAAAAAAGTCTGCCCCCTTGATCAGGAGCACAAATCCAATAACCAACAGCACAATTGACTGCAATATCTTCATGTACAACCTCCTATAAAATGCCGACGCCCTCTAAGAGCGTTTTTATGCCAATCAGGATCAATATCGCCCCACCTACAAACTCAGCTTTGTTGCTATACTTCGAGCCAAAAATACTTCCGATCTTCACACCAACTGCAGATAAGATAAACGTTGTAATACCAATCAGGCTGACGGCCGGCAAAATATTTACGGCAAAAAATGCAAAGGTAACGCCAATTGCCAACGCATCAATGCTCGTAGCCACCGCTAAAAAGAACATCGTTGTCACATCCATCTTCGGATCCATTTTTTCCTCTTCCGATGACACTGCTTCCCGGATCATGTTGCCCCCAATGAACAGAAGCAGTACAAAGGCAACCCAATGATCATACTTTGTGATCTTATCGGCGAAAAAGCGTCCTAAGAAAAAGCCAATCAAAGGCATCAATGCCTGAAAGCCACCAAACCATACCCCGGCAATGCACATATGTTTTGCTTTGATCTCTCCCAAAGAAAGTCCTTTACAGACAGACACGGCAAAAGTGTCCATTGAAAGTCCAACTGCCAGGATCAGTAATTCACCAATTCCCATGATTTCCTCCCAAAAAATTTATATGTAGTTTTACTACTATACCATTTGGGAGAAATTTTATCAATATTTTTTAATGATTGTTCTTTCCTAACTCCCAAAATGCCACCGCACTGGCTGCCGCTACATTTAAAGAGTCCACACCATGCGCCATTGGAATTTTAACCGTATAGTCGCAGAGGTCAATCGTCTCCTGATCCAGACCGTCTCCCTCAGACCCCATGATAACTGCCAGCTTTTCTTTTGAAGTCAGTTCCTCGTCACAGATATCATAGGAATCCTCTCGCAACGCCATTGCTACCGTGTGAAATCCCATATTTTTCAATTGCCGGATAGCAGTTCTGGAAGATTTTACAGGATCCGGGCAAAAAGCCCACGGAATCTGAAACACAGTCCCCATACTGACGCGGATCCCACGCCGATATAGCGGATCACTGCAATCTTCTGACAACAGCACCCCATCCATATTCAAAGCTGCTGCCGAACGGAAGATCGCCCCTATATTGGTCGGGTTCATCACCCGCTCCATCACGACGATCCGTGACGCGTCCTGACAAACCTGCTCGATCGTCCTTGGCACAGGGCGTCGCATCGCACACAACATTCCTCTGGTAAGCTTAAATCCGGTAATCTGTGTAAGAACAGAAAACTCTGCCACATAAACCGGAATATCCCCACACCGCTGAATGATTTCTTTTCCCTGGCTTTCCACATGTCGTTTTTCCATCAGCAAAGCAATCGGTTCACAGCCAGCATCCAGTGCCCTTTCGATCACAAGCGGGCTCTCAGCAATAAAAATGCCTTTTTCCGGTTCATGCCGGTTCAATAGCTGCGCCTCTGTCAGTCGGCTGAACATATCCAGCCGTTCATCCTCAAAATCCTGAATTTCTATGATATCTGCCATACGCCGTCTCCTGTCTGTCTGGTGCTTCCCTGATAAAACATTTTCATCGCGCGGATCATATCCTCCACATCCTGCATGCCTGCCGTTTCCACCGCACTGTGCATTGCCAACTGTGGAAGCCCGATGTCCACCATCGGTACACTGAACTGATGACTAAGCAGGTTGCCAAGTGTACTTCCTCCCGGTGCATCTGCACGGTTTGCAAAATGCTGTACCGAAACCTTTGCCCGGCGGCAGATTTCTTCAAATACCCCTGCGGTCAGTCCCGTTGTCGTGTATTTTTGACTGGCATTATATTTGATCACGATCCCCTGATTCAGAAACACGGGAAATTCTCCATCGGTTTTTGCCGGCAGATTCGGATGAGTTGCATGCGCATTGTCGGCACTGATCAAAAGACTTGCTTCTCTTGCACATAGGATTTGTTCGTTTGACATCTCATAAAAATCCTCAACTCTCGAAAGAACATCCGTGAGAAATCCACCCTGCGCTCCCTGTCTGGTTCCGCTACCTACCTCTTCATTGTCATACATACACCAAAGCGCCAGACCGTCTCCAAATGTTTCCGTGCCCTGCAAAAAGCCCTGCAAGGTAGCATAAGCACTGGCAAGATCATCAATCCTCGGTGCCAGATACAGTTCATCCTCTGCTCCTGCTGTCACTGCCTTTTGCCGGACGGTAAGCACCAGATCCCAGTCAATGATCTCCTCATCTGCAGACAGATCTGCCTCTTTTTCCAATATAATCTGCAAAGAGGCATCTTTTCCTCCATATAATGGCTGAAGATCAATTTGCGGATTGTACTCATACCCCTTGTTGATCTCGCGGTTCATATGAATTGCCAGATTAGGAATTACGAAAAGATCTTTGTCCGGTGCGATCAGCTTTGTTTCTATCGTATGATTTCTTTTGATCACAACGCGCCCTGCCATCGAAAGCGGCCGGTCCAGCCAGGTACTATAGATCATGCCGCCATATCCTTCGACCTCAGCGACAGCATAGTCACCTTTTTGTTTTTTTAATTTTTTTATCCGGAATGTCGGGGAATCACTGTGGCTTGCACTCAGATGATAATACGCCGGTATCTTTTCCGGCAAAACAAATGCTATGATACTGGATCCGTTTCTTGTTACATAGTATTTGCCTCCCCGGACAAGAGTCCACGGCTTCATAAAATTCAACGAACAAAAGCCCTGTTCCACCAGCATGCTCTCTGCTGAAGACACGCTGTGGAAAGGGCTTACGCTCTGATCTATAAATTCAAATAATGATTGCATAATGTCAGTCCTTTCCTGCTATTCTTTTACAAGTATAACACAAAAAGACAAACTTATGCTACCGGCAAGATGATCCCGGTGATACAACACGGATCAGGTTGGTCGTTCCGGAATGACCCAACGGAACTCCCGCTGTGATGACAACCGTATCCTCTTTGTTTATGATACCAGCCTCCTCCGCTTTCTCACAGGCCTCGCAAAACAGTTCTTCCGTTGTCTGTTTTTCCGGTATCTGTAGTGGTGTCACACCCCATGATAAACTCATCTGCTGATATGTTTTTTCCAATGGTGTGCAGCCTAAAATAGGACATTTTGGGCGGTATCCCGCAATCGTTCTCGCCGTCCGTCCAGACTCTGTGACGGTAATGATGCCGGCTGCCGCAATATCGATCGCGGTCATACAGGTCGCATGAGAGATTGCAGCCGTGACACTCACTTCGTCCCGTTTGGCTGCCTGCAGAAAACGGCTTTCATAATCAATGTGGTTCTCTGTATATTCCGCAATTTCTGCCATTGTCTGCAATGCCTCGATCGGATACTCTCCGGCAGCGGTCTCTCCGGACAACATGATCGCGCTGGTGCCATCATAAACAGCCGTTGCCACATCATTGGCTTCTGCTCTTGTCGGACGTTTTGCATGGATCATAGACTCTAACATCTGTGTTGCTGTGATCGCGATCTTGCCTGCATCATATGCCTTTTTAATAATTTCTTTCTGGATCGTCGGAATTTCTTTTAGAGGAATCTCCACACCCAGATCTCCACGTGCGATCATGATCCCGCTCGCTTTTTCCAGAATTTCATCCAGATGATCCAGCCCCTGACGATTTTCGATCTTTGCAATGATCTTGATCTCATCTCCTCCGTGAGCCTTTAAAATTTCCTCCATTTCATCAATATCTTCCGGTCCACGCACAAAAGAAGCCGCTATAAAATCTACTCCTTTCTGTGCTCCAAAAATAAGATCTTTTCGATCTTCTTCACTCATATATGGCATACTCAGTTTCGCATCCGGTACATTGATCCCTTTGTGATCACTGATCTCACCATCCGTAAGAACCAGGCACCGCAACTCGCAATCTACAATGGATTCCAGGATCATCTCGATCCGGCCATCATCGATCAGCACATGACTTCCTACTTCCATATCTTTCGGAAGGTCTTTATAACTGATGGAAGCACGCTCCTCATTTCCAAGAATTTCTGCTGTCGTCAGTGTAAAGTGTTGACCCTTTTTTAAATGCACTTTTCCATGTTCAAAATTGCCAAGCCGAATCTCCGGTCCTCTGGTATCCAATAAAATTCCGATCGGCAGATCCAGCTCTTCTCTCAGCTCTTTGATCTGATCGATCACCTTTCCATGAACCTCTCTTGTATCATGTGAAAAATTCAAACGGGCCACATTCATTCCATTTAACATTAAGTTTTTCAAAACTTCTGTATCACGGTTTGATGGTCCCATTGTGCATATAATCTTGGTCTTTCTCATTGTTCCACATCCTCACTTTTTTTGGCTTCTACATCAGAAATATTTCCGTTGTCCCACCACCACATCCAAGCAGACACACCTAATACTGCTACACCTACTAAAACTAACGCAATTGTTCCAATCATAATATATTCCTCCTGTCAATCTGTCTTGCCCCCTCACTTTTCGTTCGGCGGCAGGTCGTCGGAACCATCTTTAAAATATGACTTCGTCATATTGGTTCCTCCTGTCTTTAAAGGACAAAAATCTGCTATTATGGAAAATTATGTACTACAAAAAGAATCTGCTTAATACCATAATGAACAGATTTTTTCGTCCTTATACAATTTTCTTTTTTTGGGATATTAAAAGTTTTTGAATGTTAGACAGAAGTTCCCTTAGCCCCATCCTTATTATGGATGAAATGAATGACAAGATCTCTGCTTTCTACGAAAAATGGTGTCCGCCGGATCCGGCAGGCAGCCATACGACAATTAAGAATACTAAATTGACGAAGAACGCTGAGCAGCATAAAACTATCTTTTTGATTTTCCAGTCTGACTGCCCGATCTGCCCGCAACGTCATCCCTGTCAAATCCAACAAAGTCTGTTTCTTTGGCAAAGAGAACGCCCAGGCAGCCACATCCGATGCCGCACTTGCTGCATGAAGCGGTGTCTGTGCATCCGTATCGTCTGTATGCGTCACAGGCTGTTCACTGGCATGAGAAAAAGAAGAGTCTGTGGAAACCACTTTGTACTCTCCATAAATACCACTGAACAATATGAAAATAATCATCATGACGCTTACAAAGCGGCGTCTCAATTGTTTTTCTCTCATATTTATTATCTTACCATGTTCTTCCATATTTTCAACAAAAAAAATTGTTTTTTCATAGAAAGTCATTTTTTTCTGTGTTAAAATACTAGGAACGGAGGATTTTACTATGAATAAAAAAGAAATTTCTGAGATCAAAAAACGATTTACAAAAACTAAATGCAGCATCACCCGGATATGCGGATGCTATGTAGATGCTGAAAAAGAGAAACGACTGACTCTCAAAGAAGCTTTCCTTGGGCTTCCAGAAGAAGAGATGTTTAAATATATTGATATTTTCCGAAAAACATTGTCCGGCTCTCTTGGAAAAACATTGTTAAATATGGAATTTCCAAGGGACGAAGAAACCAAAGAGGATGGCAGTCAGGCATTCCTTATGAAACTTGTAAAAAGCAAGCTGCAGGATGAGGAACTGTTGGAACAGTTTTATGATAAAGTGATCGAGACCTATAAAAATCCGGACAACTACTTCATTATCCTGATCCATGACGCCTATGACATTCCAAAGATCACGACCGACGGAATTGAAAATTTCGATGCGTCCGAAGAAGTATATGACTATATCCTATGTAGTATCTGCCCGGTCAAACTGACAAAACCAGGACTTTGCTACAATGCAGAGACAAACCATATTCAGGACCGGATCCGTGACTGGCTTGTGCAGACACCAGAGATCGGCTTTCTGTTCCCTGCTTTCAATGACCGGAGTATGGATATACACAGTCTGTTGTACTACTCCAAAAATTGCGACGAATACGATCTGGCAATTACCGAGGAACTTTTAAAATGCCATATGCCTCTCCCGGCGAAAAGCCAGAAAGAGACATTTAATGCGATCGTAGAAGAATCGTTAGGTCTGGATTGTGATTATGAGGTTGTCAAGAGCATTCACGAAAACCTCAATCAGATGATCGCTGAAAATTCGGAAAATCCGGAACCTCTGGCTTTGGATAAAGACGACATGTCAAAACTACTCCAAAAAAGCGGAGTTGAACAGGAACAGATCGAAACCTTTGAAACCCGTTTTGAGGAAACCGTCGGTGACGATCATACCCTCATGGCAGAAAACATCTCCAGTGTACGCAAATTCCAGGTAAAAACACCCGATGTCAAGGTAGAAGTCAACCCCGATCGTACCGATCTGATCGAAACCAAAATGATCGACGGTGTTCCTTGTCTGGTGATCGAGATCAACGATATGGTAGAAGTCAATGGCATTCAAGTAGTTTCCGAGCTGGCAAATAAAGAAAACAGTGAAACTGCTGCCACGATTGAATAATCATATATTCTGAATCAAAAAATGGTAACCGGACAGTGATCACAAAATCACCATCCGGTTACCATTTTAGTTTGCTATATCAGAGAAGTTAAAAACAATTAATCTGCGAACATCGGAGTAGACAAATAACGATCTCCGGTATCCGGAAGCAATACAACAATGTTCTTTCCTTTATTCTCCGGACGTTTTGCCAGTTCTGTAGCAGCCCATACCGCAGCTCCGGAAGAAATACCTACCAGTACACCTTCATTGCGGGCGATCGCACGTCCTGTCTCAAAGGCATCTTCATTTTCTACCGCAATTACTTCATCATAAATATCGGTATTCAATGTTTCCGGAACAAATCCGGCACCGATACCCTGAATCTTGTGAGCACCTGCTGTACCTTTTGAAAGTACAGGAGAAGATGCTGGCTCAACAGCAATAATCTTGACATCCGGATTCTTGGATTTCAAATATTCACCAACACCAGATACCGTACCACCGGTTCCTACACCGGCAACAAAAATATCTACCTTTCCTTCTGTATCTTCCCAGATCTCTGGTCCGGTTGTCTTTTTATGAGCAATTGGATTCAACTCGTTGACAAACTGACCTGGAATAAAGCTGTTTGGAATCTCCTCAGCCAGCTCATCTGCCTTTGCGATCGCACCTTTCATACCCTTAGCACCATCGGTAAGAACAAGTTCAGCGCCATATGCTTTCATCAGGTTTCTTCTCTCTACGCTCATCGTCTCAGGCATGGTAATAATAATACGAATGCCCAGAGATGCAGCGATGGAAGCAAGACCGATACCGGTATTTCCGCTGGTTGGTTCAATAATAACAGAATCCTTTGTCAGTTTTCCTGTTTCCAATGCATTCAACAGGATTTCTCTCGCAATACGATCCTTAACACTGCCAGCCGGATTGAAATACTCTAACTTTCCTAAAAGTGTAGCCTCTAATTTGTTTGCCTTTTCGTAATTGGTCAGCTCCAGGATCGGAGTGTTTCCTACTAAATCTGTCACTGTCTTATAAATAGCCATGTCCATTCTCCTTTATTGTTTATTTTCTTTTTCATACTTTTCATACTTAAATGCTATGAATAACTCTTGAGATAATAATACTCCTAGTTTCCTACTGTGTCAATAGGAAATTAGGAGTTTTTTTATTTCTTAACTTTTAAATGGAATAATCCCCATTTTTTTCTAATTGGATATCGACCAGATCCTGCAATGTAATATTGTCAATAACATCCTTGATCGCCTGATTCAATCGAATCCAGACAACACTTGTCGCACACTGATCGATACGATCACAGAATCCCTCTTCTTCCACACATTCGACCGGTGCCATGCTGCCTTCTGTCAACCGGAGAATGTCTCCAACAGTATATTCTTCCGGGCGTCTGGTCAACAGATACCCTCCCTGCGGACCACGGATGCTTCGGACAAATCGCGCTTTGTTTAAAACCGATATGATCTGCTCCAGATATTTGTCAGAAATATCCTGCCGCAAAGCAATCTCCTTAATCCTTATGGGTCTCTCACTGTCATTCAACGCCAGATCTAACATCAATCGTAAGGCGTATCTTCCTTTGGTTGAAATCTTCATATAAATAAAAGCCTCTCTTTCCTGATTCCGGACAATTTTGTTTCTATATAATTCCTACTATATTTCTATGATACACTATATGCTTCTAAAAATCAAGAAAAGAAAAAAGTCCAATTCGCATGAGACGCTAACGCAAAGCGTTATTTTGTCCCATCACGATTGAACTTCTTTTATCTTTTGTATTCAATTATATCAATTTAAAGGAAATAGCTTTATTATATGTAGAAAGTCTGATTATTCATCGTCATTCTGCAAAGCATCGAATCCGGATTCTCCGGTTCTGACTTTCACAACATCCTCAACATCATATACAAAGATCTTACCATCACCAATATGTCCTGTATACAATGCTTCTTTTGCTGTGGCAACTACCTTGCTGACAGGCACTGCGCTTACAACAACTTCTACTTTTGTCTTTGGTAACAAGTTGAAGTCTACCGGAACACCACGATAGTATTCTGCGGTTCCTTTCTGTACACCACATCCAAGCACCTGAGTTACTGTAATACCGTTTACGCCAATTGAAGACAATGCTTCTTTCAGATCCTCGAACTTGCTCTGTTTGCAGATAATGGAAATCTTGCTGATCTTTGCGCCATCCTCCGCAACTGTTTTCTTCTTCACCGTCGGTGTGGATGGTACCTCGGCAACTGTAACCGCTGCTTCTACCGGAACATTACCCATCGTGGTTGGAGCACCTGCAGGTACTGCGGAATAGAAACGGTTTCCAGCTGGCATAAAGTCTGTATATGCACTTGGCAAACCATGTTCTGTTGCATCCAAACCTTCAATTTCTTCTTCTGCCGATACACGAAGTCCGAAGATGGCACGGATCGCAAAGAATACAATTGTGATCAATACTGCTGCCCAGGCAATTACCGTGATAAATCCTACAAGCTGAAGTCCTAACTGTTTGAAGCCGCCTCCATAGAAAAGACCTTCTAACATACCAGCCTTAGCAAAGCCAGGGGCAGATTTTGTAGCGAACAGACCAACGGCGATCGTACCCCAGATACCATTCATCAAATGTACGGCTACCGCACCAACCGGATCGTCGACATGAAGTACATGGTCACATAACCAAACACCAAATACAACCAACAGACCAGCTACCGCACCAATGATGGCAGAACCGATACAATCCGTAACATCACATCCTGCTGTGATCGCAACCAGACCAGCCAGTGAAGCATTCAGACACATGGAAACATCTGGTTTACCATATTTGATCCAGGTAAAGGTCATACATACAACGGTTGCAACAGCAGGAGCAACAGTTGTTGTTAAGAAGATAGAACCTAATGTTGGAAGATCTGTTGCTGCCGCACCATTAAATCCATACCATCCTAACCAGAGAATAAATACACCTAACGCACCGATTGTTAAGTTGTGACCAGGAATCGCATTGACCTTTGTCACTTTACCGTCTTTGTCTCGTTTAAACTTACCAATACGAGGTCCAAGGATTGCTGCACCGATCAGGGCACAAACACCACCAACCATGTGGATCGCACAAGAACCTGCATAATCATGGAAACCAATCTGGCTTAACCAGCCGCCTCCCCAGATCCAGTGAGCTTCAATCGGATAGATCAAAGCGGAAATGACTGCGGAATATACACAATAGGATAAGAACTTTGTTCTCTCTGCCATTGCTCCGGATACGATTGTTGCTGTCGTAGCACAGAACACTAAGTTAAATACAAAACTTGAGAAATCGAAATCCGAATAAGCAGTGAAAATATCAAATCCAGGTTTTCCGATGAATCCTAATAAGTCTTCACCAAGTAACAACGATGCACCGATCAGGATAAACATCACCGTACCAATACAGAAATCCATAAGGTTTTTCATAATGATGTTACCTGCATTTTTCGCTCTGGTGAAACCAGCTTCTACCATGGCAAATCCAGCCTGCATCCAGAACACCAATGCTGCACCGATCAGGAACCAAACGCCCCACAGATTGTCATTAATGTAAGTCATAATCTCCTCTGTCATAATAAGCACCTCCAGTATTTTCATTCATGACGACTATTCCCCTGCAATTTTCCCAGACAGATTTAGGAAAAAGAAAAAAGGCACCAGAGACAACTAAATGTCTCTGACGCCTTCGTCATGGTTGCATTATAGAATCCATTTTTTGAATTGTCAAGCGGTTTTTTGAATTTTTCTAAAAAAAGTTTGTGCAGCATCAATCTTTATCCACTAAAACTTCAAAAATTTTCTTTAAACGGGTAAGGTCAAAAGTTTCGCTGATAAAGGCATTTACGCCGCTTCTCATCGACTCTCTGACGGTATCCGGACGGACTCCGTCAAACATAACAAGAATCGGAACTTTGTACCGTATCTTGCTGCGGAACATCTCTGTGAATTCCAGAAAATCCATATCGCCCAGGTCATTATTCAGTATAATAACATCAAATGTATTGGCCGGATAACTCAGCCAGAGATCCATACCCTCTTTTCCACTCTCCGCCATATCCAGGTGTGCGCCGTGTAATTTGAGCAAAGGGCCTCTCAGATTGTCGTTCCGGATGCCCGGATCGATCAGCAGGACCGAGTACACCGAAAGATCCACATCCGACTCCTGATCCTGTTGCTGTACTAACTGTGGGCGATCCGTCTGGTTCAGGATCAGTGAACGCTGTAACGGGATCGTGACCTCAATACTGTTCGTGTTATCATCACTTCGAGAAAGCACAATATTTCCGCCCATCAGTTCTACTTCCTGTCTGGCGATTACAAGTGAAAATTTGGTGTTCTCCAGCCGACCTTTCCTGCGCCAGTTCGAAACTTGATCTTTTCCGTCTACCGGGTACATTCTTCCAAAAAATGTTTCATTTACCGGGATTCCATGATCTTCGATTGTCAGATGCAAGACACTTACGCCATCCCCCTGATCCTCGTCATTTCCCCAGACCGTGATATAGCCCTTATTCCCAGATGCTACAACACAGTTACCAATAATGTGATTGATCATTTCTGTCAGGATCGAAGCATCACCGAAGTAGTATTTCCATTTAAAATTCATGCTGAATGTAAGTTCCACACCGGTTTCCTGAAGATAGTTTTTCCAGCCACGGAGTGTGTCCCAAAACAGTTCATCCACCGAAAATTGTTTATTCTCCAGGCGCACTTTGCCCTGCTCGATCTTTTCGTATTTCGTCAGATTATCTAATACTTTCAACGTATACCGCAGTGCTTCTTTTACATCTTCACCGGCACTGTCCATCTTTCCGGTACGCCCCAGCTCCGAAATCACAAATTCAACCGGCTCTTTCAACTCAGCCGACAACATAACCGAAAAATTGCGCCGCATTTCCTTGGCTACACGTTCCTCGTTCAATGCGCTGGCAAGGATCTTTCGGTTGGCATCCTCGGTCTTCATCTGTTCTTCTCTGAGTTTGTGTACGTCCTGAGAAGTAACAACAATAATATCATTGCGGTTTCCCATATAACTGTACCGGAAGCATTTATAACGAAATTCCTGATCGGTATTGTTTCGGATTCGGATCGTAAGCACTTCCTCGGATTCACTGTGCTGCAAAATGTCGATCATATTGGTCAGCTGAAATGCCTGAATAAACATCTCACGGTCATCCGGATGCACTTTCTCTTCAACCGTTATTCGTACAAATTCATCAAAATCGCAATCGCCATACACATCTTCAAACGACGTTTCTCCGGTAAAATATCCCTGTATCTGACCGGTACGCACTTCTACTGACAGGATCAATTCGTATATTTTGTTGGACTGTGCCTCATAAATACGACGCAGCTGACGCCTTCTGGATTCCCGCTTACGTTCCTGCTGAATGTGCATCGCACTTCCAATGATCAGGTTACTGCGCTCCGGAATATTTCCCGTCTCCACCTGATACTGCTGATAAGATACCTCTTCTGTTTTCCGATGTATGGACAAAAAGCGAATGTTGATATTGCCCTGACCATCCGATGTAATAAACTCCTTCAAAGCAGCTGCATCGTCCGGATGAATAAACGGTCTTCCTCCGGTCTTGTCCTCGCCAGATTCATTCGTTCCTATACACGGGATATAATCTCCCCGGTCTGCTACACTATATGCCCGCAGTTGTCCACTTGTTTCATCATAGCTAAACAAAAAGTCCGCCTTTAACCGGAGCGAAATGTATCTTGCCTCCCGTTCCCGCTGCAGTTCTCTCTGCTTCATATGCCGGTCGGTTACATCAATGACCGAGCAAGTATATTCGCATCCATCTTCGGCGTCATCATAATAGCATCCGCGGATCCAGAACCAGCGTATCTGTCCCTCTTCTCCTACTCGACAGCGTACTTCAAGATCCACATCCGTCTTCTGTTCGGCACGATGGATCAGATACTCTCTCATCTTCGGAAGATCCTCTGGCAGCACCAGAATTCCGGATGTTCCCAGATAGATATCCGGTATGATCTTCATCATATCAATATATTTATCATCTGCCCATGTTACATAAAAGTTCGTCTCTGTGATCAGAAAACGGACAACACCTCCCGGTACATTCTGAACCATACAATCCAGATTCCGTCTCAAGCGGACACTCTCGTTAATATCAAAGATCACACTGCGTATGACCTGTTTGCCCTGAATATCTTTTTCCAGCGAGCCGTAATTCCACACCCAGAGCAGTTCTCCATTGCGGCAACGCATACGATGTTTGATCGAATACCAGCCTCGTTCAATCAGATCCCTGACTACACTACTGTTGTACATCTGATCATCCGGCTCATAGATCAGCAGTCTCGTTTTATTTCGGCAAAATACGATCAGATCCGATTTGGTATAACCTAACATGGAACAAAAATCATCATCCACACTCAACATCTGAAAATCTCCATTCCGGTCAAATTTTGACACCATCTGACCAAAATGGAATTCTCTTTTTAATTGTTCCAGCTGCCACTCACTCATTTGTTTCACCATCCTTTTCCTTCACTGCCACAACAACAAACCGGCCTTCCTCTGTGTGATACGCACAGGTGACCAATGTCAACAGCTGCTGCCCATATTCCGGGGTAATCCCCGTATCATATAAAGACAGTTTGCGGATATTTTTCACATACTTGTCATATTGTTTTTTTGACAAGTGTCCAATATATTCATAATACTTAAATACATCTTGTTCTTTGGGATAAATCTGGGAATAAAATGCCGCTACCACCTTATACTTCCGTCTCTCATATAGAGTATCCAGTTCAATCCCGGTATGCGAACGGTAAAATTTTTCATTCCGGTAATCCATCAAATGTGCGAACATCAAACCACTTTTCATATGATGTCCATAGATCATCAGATTTTCTTCTTTATCATCCAGATCGCAGCCTGCATCCAAAAACGGAAGTCCATTCACATCATTCTTCTTTTCAAAATTGCGATGCAGATAATACTCCGAGTCCTTCTTTGTCTGCATGACCGGATAATTGATCTTCGTATTTTTAATCTGGATCCATCCGATCATATCTTTATTTTTCTTATACAATTTTTTGTATTTCTGCGAAACAGAATGACCACTCTCCAGAGGAATGTCTTCGCCATCATCCGGCTCATTCTGCCCTTCTTCCCGGTATTCCTGCAGTTGTTCCACTGCTTTTTCCGTATTTTTTGCACTCAAAAAATACCGTAATAAGTATCCTCCGCTACCAACACACAGCAGCACACATGCAACCAATATAAGATTTCCGATCCATCTCTTTTTTTTCACAATATTCCCCCTGATCGCATCGGCGTAAATCGAATCCCATTTTCAGTCCGTTCAGCTCCTAACGGGCAAAATCCTACTCTTTTATAAAATTCTACTCCACACGGAGATGAATTTACCGTAATGGCCCGAATCTCCGGATCACTTTCCATCACGTGATTCCACAACACCTGTATCAAACGTTTTCCAATCCCTTTTTTCTGATATTCTTTTCTTACAAAAAGCAGACTTACATGCTGCCCTGTCCGCAATGCGATCACGCCTGCCAGCTGTGATCCGTCATAGCAGCCCCAAAATACCATTTCGCCGCTTTGCACTTTCGGAAGCATATTTTCATATCGGATAAAATGACGAAACGTCTCTATCCCCATTGTATCATAATCGGGAGCGTCATACTGCAAAAACACATCCCAGACCAGCCCCAGCGCCTCTTCTAAATGCACCGGCATAATTTTGCAAATCTGCATTTTCTTCTCACCTTTATAAAAAGAGATTACCAAATCTGATTTCTGCAATTTAGTAATCTCTTTGTATGATCCATAATCTTAGACAATTTGTCTATATGTATTATAATGCTTCGAATGTATCACGAATAGCCTTAATAAAGTTCTGGCTGTTCAGTACCGTAACATCTTTCAAAGAAGTGATAAGAGCCAGATCCTTTGTCATCTTGCCATCTTCAATCGTCTTGAGGGTTGCTTTCTCAAGTTTGTCTGCAAATTCCATAAGTTCCGGAATCTCATCCAATTCACCTCTCTTGCGAAGAGCGCCCGTCCATGCAAAGATCGTTGCTACCGAGTTTGTAGAAGTCTCTTCTCCTTTGAGATGTTTGTAATAATGACGCTGTACGGTACCATGTGCAGCTTCATACTCATATACACCATCCGGTGAAACCAGAACGGATGTCATCATAGCAAGAGAACCACAGGCTGAAGATACCATGTCACTCATAACATCTCCATCGTAATTCTTGCATGCCCAGATAAATCCACCCTCTGTCTTCATAACACGGGCAACCGCATCGTCGATCAAAGTATAGAAGTACTCCAGACCTGCCTTTTCAAATTTGTCTTTGTATTCATTGTCATAGATATCCTGGAAAATATCTTTGAAGTTGTGGTCATATTTTTTGGAAATTGTGTCTTTTGTTGCAAACCAGAGATCCTGTTTTGTATCCAGTGCATAGCTAAAACATGCACGCGCAAAACTGGTGATCGATTTGTCTGTGTTGTGAATTCCCTGTATAATTCCCGGACCGTCAAATTCATGGATCACTTCACGGATCTCTGTGCCATCTTCTGCTGTAAATACTAACTCAGCTTTTCCAGCACCCGGTACTTTGATCTCTGTATTCTTGTAAACATCACCATACGCATGTCGTGCCAATGTGATCGGTTTTTTCCAGTTTTTCACACAAGGTTCAATCCCTTTTACCTGAATCGGAGCGCGGAATACTGTACCATCTAATGCAGCACGGATCGTACCGTTTGGTGACTTCCACATCTCTTTCAGATCATACTCGGTCATACGAGCAGCATTTGGAGTGATCGTTGCACATTTTACAGCAACACCATATTTTTTTGTAGCTTCAGCAGAGTCAATGGTCACCTGATCATTGGTCTCGTTGCGATACTCTAACCCAAGGTCATAGTACTCAGTTTTCAAATCAATGTAAGGGAGCAGTAACTCGTCTTTGATCATCTGCCACAAAATACGGGTCATCTCATCTCCATCCATCTCTACCAGCGGAGTCTTCATCTGAATCTTAGCCATGTTGGATACCTCATTTCCTAAAATTTTGTCTTTTCTACTATACCATACAAGAAAAACCTTGTCAAAACGACAAGGCCTCTCTTTTTCTCTTTTATGAAAAATATACAACTTCTTCTGCCGGCGGTTCTGCTTTCTCCACAGAATCTGCATACAGTACTGGATACATTCCCTGATTTTTGCGGGAAAATTCCGCTTTTACCTGTGCCTTGACACGCACCCAGGAATTGGTGTCAAACTGCGCTGCCTGATCAAAATGACAGATAAATCCAATCTTTGCGATGTCATCCGCGCAACAGGTCATCGCTGCTCTTGCCGGCACAAACGCATTAGACGGAAATGTGCGGTTGCGGTAAACCTGTCCTTTAAAGATCATCGTTTTGTTCACATATTTTTCCGGATGTTCACTCGCATCCAAATACCATAAACCGAAATCGTCATCTTCGAGTTCGATCGTAGACGCATTTACATCGTAAGGCAGTTCTTCCTCAATGTTGCTTTCTACACTGCCATCCTCCGATTCAAAAAGAACCTGTGTCTGCCGGTTGATCGCCTTAACATTGCGGCGCATCGACGGCTTATTCATCTCTTTGTCACAACGATTGAATATAACAAGATCGGATTGTTCAAAATGGGACATCAGCAACGATTTCATGTTATTGATATACATGTCAAACGTCTGGGCATTTACTGTGGTAAACGTCTGAACTACAACCCAGTTTTCCGGAATGGTCTCATTGATCAGTTTTTTCAGGTCCCACATACCATTTACTTCGATCATAATGCGTGCCGGTTTATGTTCTTTTACCAGTGACACACACATCTCTTCTGTGAGATCATCCTCATCGTCGACCACAACCGTAACCACTTTATTATCCGACAGCAGTTTTTCATCAATCTCAAACTCGCCCTCTTCTGTCTGCAAAAACAGGGTTTTTAAACCATCTGCAAAGTTTCCTTCTTCAAGAATCTCCTGAATACAGGTCGATTTTCCACTCTCCAGAAAACCGGTAAATAAATAAGTTGGAATATCTCTGTTTCCGAACATCATATCCTCCGTTCTGCTCTATTACAAAATGTGAAACAACTCTCTGATCTGACTTTCTTTTAACTCAGCACCAATGACACACATACGTCCCGTATAATCTGCACTTCCTCTACGAACTTCATACTCACCCGGTACCAGATCAAAGTGGAACCATTCACCTTCTACTGCCGGAACAATACCCTTTGCACGAAGGATTTTACCGTACTGATCTCCATCCTTGGAAAGTTCTTTGAGGATCTCCGTCAATTCTTCTTCTGTATACTTGTGTGCACTTTCCATACCCATGCTGGTAAATACATCGTCGGCATGATGATGTCCCTCATGGTGATGATGTCCACAGCTACACTCTTCGCCATCATGATGATGGTGTTCATGCTCATGGTCATGATGATGTCCGCAGCTGCACTTTTCGCCATCATGATGGTGATGTTCATGCTCATGGTCATGATCGTGATGATGCTCATGGTCGTGGTCATGATGATGTCCACACTCCGGACATACATCTTCTTCATCCATCAACTCAACCTCCAGAGAACGACTATCTTCAATCGCACCTAAAATCTGCTTTCCATCAATCTCATCCCATGGCGTCGTAATGATCGTCGCCTGGTCATTTTTCTCCCGGATCAGGCTCAATGCTGCCTCCAGTTTTTCATCGGAAATCTTTCCGGTGCGGCTCAATACAATCGTCTTGGCACTCTCGATCTGATTATTATAAAATTCACCAAAGTTCTTCATATACATCTTGCACTTGGTCGCATCTGCAACGGTAACATAACCATTCATCTGTACATCCGGATTGTCTTCCATAATACCGGACACTGCCTTGATGACATCGGACAGTTTGCCGACTCCGGATGGCTCGATAATAATACGATCCGGTGAATATTTGTCCAAAACTTCCTGCAATGCGGTGCCAAAGTCTCCTACTAAAGAGCAGCAGATACAACCGGAATTCATCTCGGTAACATTGATCCCTGCATCTTTCAAGAATCCACCATCAATACCGATCTCTCCAAACTCATTCTCGATCAGTACCAGCTGCTCTCCCTGAAAAGCTTCCTGGATCAGCTTTTTGATCAATGTTGTTTTACCTGCACCTAAAAATCCTGAAAGAATATCAATCTTTGTCATCTTATTTTTACCTCCTGCTAATTCTGGCCTGCCGTGATAAGCGACTGCGTCTCCGTCAGCCATTTATCTGCCTGCTCAATTCCTTCTTCACTCAATTCAAATTCTCTCACCAATGGCTCTTGTCCTGATTTTTCTAAAATAAACGGGCCTTTCCAAGCCGTAACCTGTAAATGATACGGTTCTTCTTCCCCCACCTTTTTAATACGAAAATTCATGCCCCGGTAACTTCCTTTGAATTCGCTTCTCTGGTAATACAAGGGTCCATATAATGAAATGTTCTCCATAATTTCCCCCTTTTTATTTTTGAGATTTGTTTTTGTACAGAGAAATAGTATACCACATTTTTCTGAAATCCGATAGTTTTTCCATTATTTTTTACAAAAAACCTTGAAAAAGAAAAAAAAACATGCTTTACTATATTCTATGTAAAGATTTTTAAAATTAAGGAGAAATTTTAGGAGGCCATTATGAAAAAAGTTGTCAAATTCGGTGGTAGTTCCTTAGCAAGCGCCGAGCAGTTCAAAAAAGTCGGTAACATCATCCGTGCTGACGAGAGCCGTCGCTATGTTGTACCATCCGCACCGGGAAAAAGAGATTCCCATGATACGAAAGTTACGGATATGTTATACCGTTGTTATGAACTTGCAGAGAGCGGACAGGCATTTACCAAACAGTTACAGCAGATCAAAGATCGTTACAATGAGATCATTCGCGGATTGAAGTTGAACTTCTCTCTGGAAGATGATTTTGAGACGATCAAAAAAGAATTTCTTGCCAAAGCTGGTTCTATGTATGCAGCTTCCCGCGGTGAATACCTGAACGGCAAGATCATGGCAAATTACCTTGGTTATGACTTTATTGATTCTGCCAATGTGATCCGTTTTGATGATGATGGAAATTTTGATGCCGAGACAACAAACAAGCTGTTATCCGAACGTCTTGCTGCTACGGAGCATGCTGTGATCCCTGGTTTTTATGGTGCAAAAGCCAACGGAAAAGTTGTTACATTTTCCCGTGGTGGTTCTGATGTTACCGGTTCTTTGGTAGCACGCGCAGTAAGTGCTGATCTTTATGAGAACTGGACCGATGTTTCCGGTTTTCTGGTAGCCGATCCGCGCATTGTCAAAGATCCTGTTGTCATCCATACGATCACCTACAAAGAACTTCGCGAGCTGGCTTATATGGGTGCCTCTGTTCTTCATGAAGATGCGATCTTCCCAGTACGTCAGGCTGGTATTCCGATCAATATCCGCAATACCAATGCCCCTGAAGATGATGGTACCATGATCGTAGAAAGTACTTGCCGCATCCCTGCTTACACCATTACCGGTATTGCCGGAAAGAAGGGATTTGTCGCTGTCAATATTGAAAAAGACATGATGAACTCTGAAGTCGGATTTGGCCGCAAAGTATTAGGTGCTTTCGAAGATAGTGGTATTTCTTTTGAACATATGCCTTCCGGCATCGATACGATGACCATTTTTGTTCATCAGGATGAGTTTATGGAAAAAGAACAGAAAGTTCTGGCTGATATCAACGCTGCTACCCATCCGGATTCGATCGAACTGGAGTCTGACTTAGCTTTGATCGCTGTCGTAGGACGTGGCATGAAGAGTACACGTGGTACTGCCGGTCGTTTGTTTGCTGCATTGGCACACGCACACATCAATGTCAAGATGATCGATCAGGGTTCCAGCGAGTTGAACATTATCATCGGTGTTCGTAACGAAGATTTTGAAAATGCGATTAAAGCGATTTACGATATTTTTGTACTGACATCTTTATAATTGATTTCTCTTTCTTATTTCCTTATATAAAGGACCGTCTGCATCAATACAGACGGTCCCCTTTTTATATTACCCGGATCTTACTTCCCGCTCCGGTTTTGGTGATCACAATTTTATTGTCGATCGAATTTTTTAGCTCTTCAACGTGTGAAATAATACCGATCATCCGGTCGCCATCTGCAAGATTGGCAAGAACTTTCAGTGACTGCCGCAAGGTCTGTTCATCCAGAGATCCAAATCCCTCATCAATAAACATCGATTCCAGACGGATCCCACCGTTATTTTCCTGAACTACATCCGATAATCCCAGCGCTAAAGACAGCGAAGCAAGAAACGATTCTCCGCCGGACAAAGTGCTGACATCACGCCATTTTCCCGTGTTATTGTCATATACATCCAGGTCAAGCCCCCATTGACTGGTACGGTTTTCCGCCTCCATCTTACAGCGCAGCACAAAGCCGTCTTCCGTCATTACCTGCAGACGCCGGTTAGCCGCCAATACAACTTTTCCGAAATAATGGCGCTGAACAAAGGTCTCCAGCTTCATCTTTGCCTGACCGGTCTTCTGTCCGTTAAACGTGTCACTGATATCTTTGATCTGCGCCCACCGTACCTGCAGTTTTTCTCGTTCTTTGTTCAGCTTTTGTAATAGTTCTTCTTCGTCCTTGTTTGTCCGGTAAGTAATCTCAATCTCCTGAATCTCATTTTCCAGTTTTGCCAGTTCCGCTTTTTGTTCTTTTAGATTTTGTTCCAAACCGGTTATATCCTGCCACGAAATGTTCTCAACTGCCTGTTGCAACTGTTCGAGTGCTCCCTTAAGCAATGCTGATTCTTCCGTATACCGGTTCCAGTCGGATTCCATGTTCTGTTGCTGTTCTTTACTCAATCTGGCACCCTGATACAATTCTTCGGTTGCAAAATAACACGTCCGTTTTTCTTCCCACACAGCTTCTTTTTCCTGCATCAAACGGGTATCGGTTTCCAGATTTTTTTGCTGTTCTTCTTTTCTTGCTTTCAGCATATCTCTTGCGGCACGACTTGATTCCAGCTTTTCGCCGATCATCTTGCTCCGCTCATCAAAGTGTTTCCAGAACTGCTCTTTTTCCTGATATGTGCGGTTCAATTCCTCGATCGACGCATCCGGTTCAATCCCATAACGATCCAACTGATTTTGCAATTGTTCCAATGCACTGTGGTAAGAGGCGGCCTTTTCGCCCCATTCCCTGCATTTTGTACTTTTTTGTTCGTAGCGATTTTCAGCATCTTCGACCTGTTTTTTGTCCGGCATGGACTCACAGATCTTTGCCGGATCCGGGTGCTCACATGATCCACAGACTGGGCATGGCATTCCTGTTTCCAGTTCTTTTGCCAAAATCCCGGCACTTCCTGCATAGTAGGCGTTGCGAAGCTGACGGAATTCACTCTGTGCTGCCTGCGCCTGTGCATCCACCTTTTGATAAGCCGTTGCTGCTTCTTTGTGTTTTTCACAGGTTTCCCGGTAAGAGAGCAGGCACTGCTTCCCTTCCAGCAAACGACTCGACTCCAGATCCCATTGCCGTCTCTGCTCCTGCTTTGACTCCTGCTCGTCCTGTTGTTGCTGCCATCTGGTCAGATCCTTTTTCGCGTCCTCATATTGCGCCGTTGTATCTTCCAGCAGTTCGTGAAGCCTCTGCACCGTCATCCGCTGCTCTTCATATGCCAGAAAAAACGGCGTGACAGAATCTGCCGTTCTCGCCTGATCGAGTCTCTGTTTCAGCTTATCATACGAATCTTTTTGCGAAACGATCTGTTCATGCTCCTGTTTTTTTCTGGTAAATTCCTGAATTTTTTGATTATCGCTCTCTGCTTTTGCCTTTGTTTGCAGACATTTCTCCCTCTCTTCCTTTTTTTTCTGCAATTCGGCATATTTTTCCTGCAAAACGATTTCCACTGCAGCATTATACTGATTCAGCGCCTCACACAATACGGTCAACGGTGCATCCTGCTCTTTGCACTCCATAAGTTTTGCCAGTGCCGTCGTATCCTCCGGCAGAGGGAACAACTGGACCCTGTTTACATTTTCCTGGATCCGAGCTGTCATTTCCTGCCATTTTCCATAGTACTGCTTTGCCTTATCCTGCAGACGCATCTGTACCTTCAGGTAAAAGGATGTATCAAAAATTTTCTGAAAGATCTTTGTGCGGTCTTCACTCGAAGCATTCAGTATTTTGAGAAAATCGCCCTGTGCGATCATCACAGCCCAGGAAAACTGTTCACGATCCAGACCGATAATCTCTTTTATCTTTTCATCCGCTTCTTTTTGTGTATATACCTGTCCAGTATCCAGGCAGGTAAAGGTTTTCGAGGAAGGCTCTTCCATCGCACCCTCGCCCCTTTTTTTCGGACGAAGATACGCCGGATTTCTCACCGCTTCATACAGCTTACCTCTTTGGGAAAATCGAAAAACTACCTGTGTTTTTTCATCCGGCATGGCATAGTCCGACCGAAAGGTTTTACTTTTCCGGCGTCCATCGCCCCCACTTGCCTCTCCATACAAGGCAAACGAGATCGCATCAAAGATCGTCGTTTTTCCTGCTCCGGTGTCTCCCGTGATCAGAAAAATCCCTCTCTCTCCCAATGCGGTAAAATCGATTTCCTGTTGTCCACCATATGGGCCAAATCCTGTCATTTTCAAATAAATCGGCTTCACTCTATCCCTCCCAGACTCTCACAAACTTCCAGCAGTATCTCCCGTATTCCATCACTCATTGCAACGCCATGATTTTGCATCTTGTAAAATTCTTCCATCAGTTCCAACTTCGATTTTTCATCCAGATCCGTGTCGTCCTGTTCCCATGTTGTTGCTGTCTGTACTTTTTGATTATCTACACGAAACCGGATCATATTAGGAAAAACGGACATCAGGCTGACTCTCGCATTCGGAACAACTTCCTCATCCGTCACGACCAGTTCCACATAATCCCGGCATACCGGCATAGCAATCAGTTCCTCATAGGTCCCCCGGATGCTTCTTACATCTCTTAACCATTTTAAAGGCACAAGTTCCAGAGAAACATTTCCTTTTTCTTCCAATGTAACAATCGTAACCGACTTTTTATGGCTGCACTCAGACAATGAATACTTCAACGGCGTTCCACTATAGCGCACCATATCCCCGTACGCCTTTTGTGGGCCATGCAGATGTCCCAGTGCCACATAATCAAATCCTTCGTAAACCTGTCCCGAAATCTGATCAAGTCCTCCGATCGCAATTTCTTCTGATTCACAACTGCCGCATCCCATAACAAACTGATGACTTAAAAGAATTCTGCGTCGGTTCGGGTCTTTTTGTATTTCTTCTTTTGCTTCCCGCAAAACAAATGTCATCGCCTGTTCATACGTTTCTATCTTTTCATCCGGAAAATATTTTCGGATCAGCACCGGTTTGATATACGGCAGCAGATAAATATCGATTTCACCAAACTCATCGGTTATTGTTTTTTTGCACAATGTGCCAGCGTAGCTTCCCTCCAGCACGACATTTTGCTGCTGCAGCAATCCGGAAAAATAATTGACACGTTCTCCGGAGTCATGATTGCCACCGATCGCATAGATCGAAATCCCCCTCAAAACAAGAGCAGAGACAAAGACATCAAAAATGCCCATTGCCTCTGCTGAAGGGGTTGTTTTATCATATATATCACCGGCAATACAAACAGCATCACATTTTTTACTTTCCGCAATCGACACAATCTCGTCCAAGACAAATTTTTGATCTTCTGCCAGATTCATTTCATGAAGTCGTTTGCCAATATGTAAATCTGCTGTATGCAATATACGCATAAATACCTCCCCAATTAAACTTCTACGTCCTGTGTGTAATCCACATTGTCATAGTGGAATCCAAACATGTGATAGAAATCTTCCCAATATCCCTCGATGTCACCTAATGTTTCAATGTTTTCCGTTGTAACCTGATCCCACATTTCTTTGATCTTGTCCTGAACAGAATCTCTCAGTTCCCAGTCATCCAAACGGAACTGACCTTTTTCATCAACTTCTCCTTTTGGAAGTTTGTCCGCAAAAAGACGATACATCTGCTCAATACATCCTTCATGGATTCCCTGGTCTTTCATTACTTTGTAAACGAGAGAAATATACAAAGGTACGATTGGAATTGCTGCGCTGCTCTGTGTTACAAGCGCTTTATTAACCGAAATATATGCCTTTAAATCTTTTTCTTTATATTTTTCTGTCAATGCGACAGAGGTTTCATACAAGTGTTTTTTTGCCTGTCCGATACTACCATCTTTATAAATCGCGTGTGTCACTTCCGGTCCTATATAGGAATACGCAAATGTTGTAGCATGATCTGCTAAAACGCCTGCATCCGAAAGTGCCTGGATCCAGTCTGCCCAGTCTTCTCCACCCATAACGGATACCGTATTCTTGATCTCTTCCTCCGTTGCTACCGGAACCGTAACCTCGGTAATCTCATTATTGCGAAGATCAATTGTTTTATTCGTAAATTCTTTTCCAACCGTCTTTAACACGCTGGATACCGTCGTACCATCTGACAATGTTCTTCTCGGTGCTGCCATGCTGTAGATCACCATATCCACCTGTCCAAAGTCTTCTTGAATCGCCTGAATAACCTGTTCTTTCATCTCCTTTGAGAATCCGTCTCCATTAAAAGATTTTGCATAATAGCCATCCTCTTTTGCAAATTTTTCAAAGGCTTTGTTGTTGTACCATCCGGCAGATGCCGTTCTTTTTCCTTTTGCTTCTTTCTCAAAAGCAACACCGATCGTATCTGCTCCATAACCATACGTCACAGCAATACGGCTTGCCAGTCCATAACCGGTGGATGAGCCAATGACTAGAATATGTTTTGGTCCCTCTACCTTTCCCTGTTCCTTTACATAGGCAATCTGTCTTGCTACACTCTCCTCACATCCGGTGGGATGTGCTGTGGTACAAATAAATCCTTTTACCTTTGGTTCAACTACCATAATCTTAATTTCCTTTCTACTTCATAATAATATAAAACAGCACCATAAAGAAGTGCAAAATACTACCTGCTAATACAAACAGATGGAAAATAGAATGCATGTACTTTTTCTTTTTTCCAATTCCGTATAAAACAGCTCCAATCGTGTAACACAGACCACCTGTCAATAAAAAGACCGTGCCGCCGAGTCCCAGACAGCGTACCGTCGGTACAATAAAAAAGATAATGCACCAACCCATGGCAATATAACATACCATAGACAGCACCTGATATTTCTTTAAGTCAATCGCCGTCAACGTCGCTGCCATAAAACAGCATGCCCAGACAACACCAAAGATGACAAATGCCTGCACCGTATAGGTCGGCCGCAGTGCTACCAATGTGACCGGTGTATAAGTTCCTGCGATCACAAAATATATCGTACAATGGTCGATGATCTGAAAAACTTTTTTGGATGTGTTCGTTCTCAATCCGTGATACACACTGGACATCACATACAACGCCAGCAGCGTGCCGCCATAAACAGCGGAACTTACCACAGCCCACGCATCCTTATAAATAGCAGAAAATATAACACATAACGTAAGCGCTGCGATCGCAACTGCTCCTCCCACAATATGAGAAACCATGTTAAAGATTTCTTCGCCCTTTGTATAACTTGGAAGAACGCGGTCTTCCAAACTTGTTCGAACCTGTTTCATTTCGCCCTCCTACTATTTTTACTTATTTGCTCCCGACTTTTTTCTTCGTAAACATATAACAGAAATGACACCGGCAAATGCAACAACAAAAACAATCACAACCGGGATCAGTGGCGCACGGTCACCGGTAGCCGGCATAGAAGATTTTGATGCACCCGCTTTACTCTTACCTGCCGTATCCTTTGCTACATCCTGATAAGCCAGCACATAGGTCGAGAACCGGTCTGTATTGATCGTAACGGTATTTTCCACAGAATCCTGATCTTCCTGTATAGAAACTGCTCCGTCATGGACACGGAAGACAACATACTTCCGGATCACCGAATCATTCTTATTTTTCAGTGAATCTGGAATCGTGATCGTAACCGAAATCGAATTCCGTGTCTTTGTCACCTTGATCTCATCACTGCTTCCTACTGTTTTCCACAAGGTAATATCCAGGTACTCTCCGATCGTGTAATTGCCAAGATTAGCTATGATCAGCTCCTTATCTTTCTGCGATACTGTGGAGTCAATGTTTTTCACACGGAGCTGGATCTTTGCGTCACTGCCGCTGGCAACCGCTTTTTGCTCCTCGTCGGTAAGTACTGCTTTGTACATATCCGCCGTTTTCGTTGAAATTGACGTCTGCGGACTTCCCGGCTGTACCTTCGTCGATTTTTTGATCGTACCGGACGATGTACTCTTTGTAGAACTTGAACCGTTACTGCTGCCATTGGTATTGGTATTATCTGTAGTGATCGCCGCCGGCTGTTTGAGTATCACCGTCTTTGTCACTGTGAGTCCTGCCTTGTCGGTTGCTACAATCACATAAATCGTATTCTTTTCGTCTGCCGTAAGAGTCAGTCTGCACAGACCATTCTCAACCTGCTGCTGAACACCATTGACTGTAACCGTTGCAAGGTTGGTATCTTTTACGATCGCTTCTTTCGTATTTACCTCATACGTAACGCCATCTTCTACCTGCAGGATCTCCGGTGCCAATACATCCTTCTTGTACTGGAATTTAGTCTGCTGATAAATTTCTCCTGTTTTTATGTTTTTCAAGAAGAAATCGCTCTCTCCCTCTGCCGTATCTGCTGTGATGACAATACGTTCCATCGCATTTTCATCGTCGTCATTTTCTTTTGCCAGTAAGAGGAATCCCTCTTTTGGCTGGATCTTGATCTCGCTGGTATACCAGTTGGTATCTGAGCGTGTTCCTTCAATCGTATACTGTCCGTCTTCACCCGATTTTGCCTCGCGACGGTTCACAATGAGAATTCCACTGTGATATGCAAACTGATAATTTTCTGCCTTTCCGCCAGCCGGCGTAAGTGTAACGGTCTCTTTGGCTGTTCCGGAAAATGCAATCTCTGGAAGAAGATTTTTTTCAGAATCAAATATTGCTTCTGTATCCTGATTTACAAATCCTTCGATCGCGATGGCATCCATAACAGAAATCTGTTCATTATAATATGTCGTCTGACCTTTATATGTCACATCTAATGTTGCTTTTTCCACAGCTGCTTTGCATTCCGTCGTTGCGGTCTGTCCGTCATTGTAAGTGATCGTTACTTTGGTCGTATAACTGCCGGCAGAAAATCCTGTTTCTTTCAGGCTGATCCAGTAAGTTCCCTCTTTTTTTACAACCTCAAAATGATCCGCATCCTCCACGGCAACATCGGTAACCGTTGCATCCGCATTGGCATCGTCTGCATTGTTCCATGTAACTTCTTGTTGTGGACATTCCTCATATCCATACGTCACTGGATCCAATGTCAGTTTGTCCGGAACAATATGATATTTTGTCTTTGCGATCTTGATCGTCTGAATGGTTTCATTGCCTGCTTCATCATCTGCTTTGACCGTAAAGCTACGTTCCTCACCGGCCCGGTATCCATCAACCGAAGCGTACCAGGTAGCAACACGTTCATCCTCTGCTTCTTCCACAGTGACCGCCGTGCCACTTACCGTTGTATCCGTACCCTCATATACCGTCATACTCTTAAGGTATGTGTCATTGGCTGCAACCGCAATCTTTTCTCCATCCGAAGCATACACCGGCGTATCCTTTTCTTCCCAGCTCGTAACATAGTTGTCGGCTTTGATCTCCGGTGCTTCCTGGTCAAAAACAAGTCCCTGGGAAGAAACATAGGTCGAAAGGCCTGCCCCATTGGTAATCTTGGCATATACGACCACTTTGCGATACTCATCCGGAGTAAGATTGAATTTACCGGTATATTCCTGCCAGGAAATGCCCTCACCACAGATCTCGTCCTCGGAAAGTGTTCCCGTTTCCGAAATATAATATTGGATCGATTCAACGCCACTCATATCATCACTCGCTGTGATTGAAACTTCCTTTGTATCTTTAAAGAAATGGCGGAATGTAATAACATTCATAAATTGGTAAAAATGATTGTCTGAAACCTGAATTCCCTCGTCGACACCAACGGTCGGCTTGGTTTTATCCACTTTTACCCCAGCGGTCATAAGCTGTGAAATCTCTCCGGTCTGAATATCTCTCATATAACACGGGATCAATCCGCCAGCCGTTTCATTGTTGTTCCCATTCACATAAGCGATTGCGTCCTGCTTCTGGAATGTGTCCGGATCTTCCGGATCTTCCATCGTTCCGATTTCATATTTAGCAGGATCCGCAGACTCAAGAGAGACATCCGACGTATACCAGTCATTTGCTCCCTTTGTGCCAACCAGTTTGTAGCGGTCCGGATATGCATAACGCTCTACCGTAAGTTCTCCACTTACATACTGGAATTCATAGTCCGATGCTGCTGCCCCCTGTGGGATCAACGTTTCTTTTCCTGTTTTATCCGCCCTCTTTGGCGTTCCACTTTCGGTAACATAAGAAATCTGAGGTGCCACATACGCAGAATCTTTCTGGATCAGACTCTCCTCTGTGTCGCCATTGACCAATCCGTCAAACTGAAAACAATCTTTAAATACCGGTATCGTATTATATTTTGCCGTACTTCCTGTATAAGTGATCGTAGCCGTCTTTTTATTTACCTTTGCCGAGCAGGTCACAGCGGTCGTTCCATATTTGTACGTACCACACTGATAATAAGCTCTCACAGATGCCGTATATGGCTGTTCTGAAGCATGCAATCCCGTTTTCAAGCTGACACCCATACCATCTTTGGTCAGCTGAAAATACTCGCTGCCCTCTTCGATCACCAATTTAGTAATGGTCACCTCAACATTATTTGCCGGGTTCAGTGTGTAAGAAACTTCTTTTTGTGCTTCCTCATATCCATATGTAACATCCTCAAAGGTAAACGGTGCAAAAGAGACATACGCGATCGGCCGGATCATCGTGATCGTCTGTGATGTCTTATTGCCGGCTGCATCTTCCGCTACGATCGTATACACATTTTCATCGAGAGAATCTGCCTCCCCCGGTGCATTCAGCGTGATGGAAACTTTTCCATTCTCAATGTCTCCGGAATAATCTTTCTCGACATTAGTACTCGTATCGTCGCCCACGTACACGATCACCCGTTTGAGATTTGTATCACTGACTTCAAATGTCTTTCGATCCGCAATATACTGATCCTGCAGTTCCTTATCTTCTGTCGATGTGATGACCGGCTCTGTTCCATCCAGCACAATACCATCTGAAGAAATGTACTGCGTATTGCCCGCTTTATCTACAAGTTTTGCATATACAATATAATTATTTCCACTGTCCTTGATCGTGAACGTGTCTCCTTTCGTCCAGCTGACACGGTTAAACTGGGACTGGGATAAACCCTTTTTGTCTGTTGATTTGTATACATAATAGGAAATACTTTCAATACCACTTTCGGAATCCTTTGCTGTGATACTGCCACTGACTCCGCTGGAATAAATTCCAAAGGTAATGCTCTCCAGTAAATTGCTGAATATATTTCCATTGGTATCCAGTGTGATCGTTCCCGTTGGTTTCGTCGTGTCTACATTGATCACATCAGTCACGGAAATCGGTTCAGAAACAGCGCCATCTTTCGGACTTGCTGCATTTACATATTTTAAGTAAATTTCTGACGGGCCAACATTCTCTCCGTTCTCACTGATCACAATCTTATCCTGGAATTCTCCTGTCTCCGATGTGCCGATCTGATATCCGGCAATATCGGACCGGATGGAAACTTCGCTGGAATACCATGAATTGCTTCCTTTCGTTCCGGTAACTGTATATCCCTTTTTAGACGTACCGGCAACCGGATTAATCCGCTCGATCTGTACCGTCTGGGACAACGGAATATCCGCCTCGGTATAGTTCTTTCCTGCTGCCACATGGATCGACATATGGTATGTTCCCGGCTTGATAAAGGCTGCATTTCTGCCGTTGGCATCTGTGAAGTACATCTTCGCTTCTCCCATGCCTTTCGCATCACTGGTCACTGGGATCGTAATGCTCTTTCCGGTGTAGTAATAGCTTGTCTTTACTTCCGACAGATCAAAATCGGAAAGTTCCGGAGTTGCCGGGCTGATCTGCACTTTGACAACGTCCGAATCCACGGAATCCGAGTGGTTGTCATAGTCGTCACGATCCACGCTGTAAACACGGCAAAAATAATAGTAAGTTCCCGCATCCTGATCACTCTCAATATGCAGCGTATCGCCATCTTCACCGCCAAGGGCTGTTGCGTCTGCCCCAGAAGAATCCGATGCCTGATACCACTGATAAAATACAATATCCTTTTTGGAATTGGCTTCTTTTGCTTCCATAGACAACGTCAATTCTGAATTCAAATAGGATAATTCAACCGGTGTAACCACACCTTCTGTTGGCTGCTTGGTGATCACCGGAACTTCAACCTGTCTTGCCGTATCGTCTTCACTGTCTGTAGAAGATTTTGCTGCCTTACTCTGTGCAGCTGTTTCTGTCTTCTGTGGGGCAGCGGAAGCAGTTTCTTCCGGCTGGCTCTCAGCATCCTTTTCATCCGATTGTCCGTCTGTGGATGGCTCCTCTGAAGCCTGTGGGGATGCCTCCGGCTCTTTTGTAGCTTCCGGCTGAACCTCTTCCTCCTGGTCTGCCGCCGGCTCTTGTGATGCTGCCGGTTCTTCCGTCGCTTCTGCCTCTGGTGTTCCAGTCGGTTCCGGGGTGTTCACCGCCACCTCGACCTCATCACCAAGCGGTTCCATCTCATCGGCCAACGATGGCCACACAACAAAAGCACCGATCACGGCAACGCATAGAACGATACTCAATATTCTCGTCGCTCCCCGGTGTGCTCTGGTGTATCCTGTAAGTTTTTTTATGATTTCCTTATCTTTTATTACCTTCATGCAATCCCTCCATGGTTCTCATTTACGGTATATTATTTTTAAATCCACTTATTGTTATTTTACTATAAAATTACTCCTTTTACAAGATATTGCGAGACAATTCATCTATCGCCAGCTCGCCGGGAACAGATACTCCGAACGGGTTTCGAGCGTTGCAAATCCATACCCTTTTTCCCGTATTTCATCCAAAATCTCACCAAGTATCCCAGCTGTATTTTTCATTGTAGCAGAATCATGCATCAAGATGATCGGCTGGTCATATTTTTCCAGATCTTTCATCACATTGCGTTTGATCGTTGCCGCAGGAATACCTCTTCCGACAGAATCCTCTGCGGACACATTCCAGTCAAAACTCCGGATCCCCTGTTGTTTTAACTTGTCACGAAGTTCATCCACATAACTGCTGACAAACGCATTGTTGCTTCCCCATGGAAACCGATGCAATCGGGGGATTTCTCCCGTGACAGCCTGGATCTTTTCACACGCTTTCTGAAAATCTTTCATAAAGCTTTCCGGATTGCAATACATAACATTTTTTTCATGGCAAAATGTGTGAATACCGACTGCATTTCCCTGTTTCACTGTCTTTTTTACAATTTCTTCTCTCTCTTTCGTTATCTCGTTCCCAATCAGAAAAAAGGTTGCTACTGCCTTTTTTTCCTGTAATGTGTCAAGGATTTTCAATGTATTGTCACTGGGTCCGTCATCAAATGTAACATATGCGATCTTTTTGTCCGCGCCATTTTCCTCTTTTATTTCATGCAAAAAACCAGCAGATGCCACATAACGGCTCCTGCTGGTCCTGTTTTGTTTTATACCGCAAATGGATGCGATCATCAGAGCGATCAGAAGAATTCCATAACCTAATTTTTTCAAAGACGTCACCTACGGATTTCTTTGTATCACTCTATGCATCTGGTTTCTGTTTTAGTCCATAATATCGACATTCTCGCCACGAAGGATCTTGTTGATATTTCGTACGGCACACATCTTACCACACATCGTACAAGTATCTTCTTTTTCCGGTTTGCTTTCTGCACGGTATCTTCTTGCCTTCTCCGGATCGATCGCAAGATCAAACTGTTTTTCCCAGTCCAGATTTCTTCTGGCTTCGCTCATCTGGAAATCCCAGTCTTTTGCTCCCGGAATTCCTTTTGCCACATCTGCTGCATGCGCTGCAATTTTCGATGCAATAATACCTTCTTTAACATCCTCTACCGTTGGCAGTCTCAAATGTTCTGCCGGCGTTACATAGCAAAGGAAGGAAGCACCATATGTAGCTGCGATCGCACCACCGATCGCACTGGTAATATGATCATATCCCGGTGCAATATCCGTAACCAAAGGTCCCAATACATAGAATGGGGCTCCTTTACATACGGTCTGCTCAATCTCCATATTGGCACGGATCTGGTTGAGTGGCATATGTCCCGGTCCTTCAATCATAACCTGGACATTTCTCTCCCAAGCTCTCTGGGTCAGCTCACCAAGTGCAACCAGCTCTGAGATCTGGGAAATATCTCCGGCATCCTCAATACTTCCCGGACGGCAGGCGTCTCCCAGACTGATCGTAACATCATACTGCTCACAGATGTCAAGAATTTCATCATAGCGCTCATAAAACGGATTTTCATTTCCAGTCAGTTCCATCCATGCAAAGATGATCGAACCACCACGCGAAACGATGTTTGTATGACGCAGGTGCTGTTTAAAACGCTCTGCAGTCTGACGATTGATGCCACAGTGGATCGTCATAAAATCTACACCATCTTCTGCGTGCATTCTGACAACGTCAATCCATTCATCTGTCGTAATATCTTTCAAAGCCTTATTGTAGTACACAACAGCATCATAGATCGGAACCGTACCTAAGATCGCGGTACATTCATTCGTCAGTTTACGACGGAATTTTTTGGTGTCACCAAAAGAACTCAGATCCATGATCGCTTCTGCTCCCATATCGATTGCTGCCTGAACTTTCTGCATCTCAACATTCAGATCCAGACAATCTTTGGATGTACCAAGATTTACATTGATCTTGGTCTTTAATTCTCTTCCGATGCCGTATGGTTTTAAACATTTATGATTTTTATTGGCAGGAATCGCCACCTGACCTTTTGCGACCAATTCCCGCAATTTGTTTACATCCATGTTTTCATACTTACTAACCGCTTCCATCTCTTTGGTAATGATTCCTTTTCTGGCAGCGTCCATCTGTGTTGTGTAGTTACTCATCTTTTCCTCCATTCAAAAAGACCACATCGAAAAGATGTGGTCTCGTTTGTTTTGTTGCTAATCTCATTGAATCCGCTTCCCTACGATGGCATTATCCACATCAGGTATATGGGTCGAAGGTCAAAATCCTTCCTCTCAGCCTGTCTACAAGCTCCCCAAGTTATTCATTTATGGTACGATTATACCCTATGTTCTTCTTTTTGTAAACCGCTTTCTTCCAACCGATGGAATAATGCAATCTTGTAAATCAGAACAATCCGCACATCGACATCGCAATATCGATTAAATAAAAACTCCAGCAATTTATACCCATATGCGATCGTGAGTATCGCCATAGCCCCACCGAAAACCAGCCAGTGCAGCTGCAGCGCGGTCAACATCATGACCGACACCAGATATCCCAATGTAATATAGAGAAAATTCCGGCTGATGCGAACGGAGGTCTGCACCGTATAAAGCAGCTCACCCAACGCATGATTCAGTTCCGCTTCCGACTGTTCCCTAAGCTGTTCATAAATATCAAGAAAAATATCCATGCCCTGCCTGTTATCCAGTTTTTCTTTATACTCTGTATAGCCTCTTCGGCCGAATTGATGCTGAAGCATTTTTCCCAGTACACTTTTCACAGCAATCTCCTTTTGCAGCGTATTTCATGTTTCTTCTCTATATAGTATTCGACGATAACCTGTATTGTTATTCCTGGCAAATATCTCCCAATTCGATCTATACAAACTTGTAGATCGTCGTTGAGTTGAATTCTTCTCCTGCTTTCAGGACACAGGATTTGAACTCCGGAATGTTGATGGAATTTGGGAAATACTGTGTTTCAAAACATACACCGGTACGCTTTGTATAAACATTGCCGCCTTTTCCATCTTCTTTTACGATAAAGTTTCCAGAATACAGCTGCATTCCCGGAAGATCTGTATAAATCTCCATCGTACGACCTGTCGTCTCTTCGGAAACTTCGCCGATCTTCTCCAGTTTGCCTTCTTCTTTGTTCAGTACAAAGTTGTGGTCGTAACCTCCGGCAATCTTCAATGGTTCATAGTCTGCATCAATATCTTTGGCGATCGCTTTCTTTGTACGGAAGTCCATTGGTGTTCCGGTAACATCTACGATCGTTCCGTTTGGAATAAGATCCTCGGATGTCTCAGTGAATCCATCGGCATTCAACTGCAGCAAGTGATCGGTGATCGTGCCGCCATTGTGACCTTTCAGATTGAAATAGCTGTGGTTCGTAGGATTGCAAAGAGTATCCTTATCGGACTTCATCTTGTAATCGATCTTCAACTCATCCTCATCCGTCAAAGTATAGGTAACGGCAATGTCAAGATTACCCGGATATCCCTGTTCCATGTCCGGACTCACACGGGTAAATGTCACGGAGTTCTCGCCAGTCTGTGCCTGATACATCACTTTGTGGTACCCCGGTGTTCCACCATGCAGATTGTTTTTGCCATCATTTTTCTCAAGATCATATGTAACGCCGTTTAATTCGAACTTCGCATCTCCAATGCGGTTGCCGTGACGGCCGATGAACGAACCGAAAAAGCATCCATTTACCTCATATCCGGCTACATCATCAAATCCCAGTACAATATCATCCAGCTTGCCATCTTTGTCCGGCACCATCAAATTTGCAATGATCGCGCCAAAGTCAAGAGCAGTCATGCTAAGGCCATTTTTGTTTGTAATTGTGTAAGCGGTAACTGCTTTACCATTTTTTGTTGTTCCAAATTGTTTTGTTGATACGCTCATGTCTTCCTCCATTCCAAAACGTTAACGGTTTTTGAATCTGTTTATGTTCTTATTATATAGTATCTGATTTTGGGGTGCAAGAAGATTTTCCCTGCTCCATGCGTCCCTGTCATCCTATTTTTTCTCTCTGAGTTCATGGTTGCGATAGGCTTTGATCAATTGTTTTAAATCCTGGATCTTTGCCATAATGCGTTTTCCATTGTCGGTGTCTCCCACGACCAGACGCTGTCCGGTTCTTGCAACCATCTCCAGTTTGGAAACCATATCGATCTCCTGGCTGATCGCTGTTTTCTCCGAAACAAACGGGTCATGTGCCGTGAGGATCAGTCCGTACGAATTGGCGATCAATGTATATCCGGCAATTCCTGTTGTATGACGGTATGCCTGTGAAAAACCACCATCGATCACGATTACTTTGCCGCCGCATTTGACCGGCTTTTCCCCTTCGATGCGGTGTACCGGCATATGTCCATTAATAATATGGCTCCAGTCCGTCTCTTTTAAACCAAATTCCTTCATGATCGCATGTGCCGTCGCCGGTTCATTCAGCAGGCGGTAGTACGGATTTTTAACCTCTTCATGCAGTTTCTCATCATCCAGAAAATAGTTCTCAAATGTCGCCATCTTGCTTCGTCCGAACAAAGGAGAATCCGGCGCTGTCCACAAATACCATAAAATATCCGCTCCCGCGTCTTTGACTTCCTCATCCTGTCCGATAAAAGCAGCTCTCACATAAGATTCCAGTACATCATACAGCTTTTTGCCGGAACATTCCTCTCCATAAATGCTTACTTTCCGGAACGTGCCATCCTCATTCATCGGGACACAGCCATGATACAGCAGATTGCCATTATACAACCGGTACAGACTTCCCTTTTCCAAGAGCAGTTTGGCATGTTTTTGCAATTTTTCACAATTTAAGAAAGAAGCCTGCAGACGTTTCATCACATCCGCTTCCTCGCTGGTAAGCTCATACGGATGTTCCCAGTCAATCGTCGAGAAGTTGCAATCCTTCATCGGGTATTCCTTACCTTCGATCGTGACCGTACCTTTTTCCGGATCAATGCAATGAAGGAAATTGCGGTCGCACATACCAAATTCCGGTCGTTTCTCCGACAACTGCCCCTCCAGTTTGAACTTGATCACCACGATCGCCTTGTGCATCTTGCGGAGAAGTCCTCTCTCCGTCTTACGGACTTTTTCTTTTCCCTTGATGCCAAAAAGGTCACAGGGATCTTCTTCATAATTCTGCAGAGCAAAAACAGCTAATGGCAGCATATTGATCCCATAACCATCTTCTAACACTTCCATATTGCCATACTGGATGCTGTTGCGGATCACATTGGCAATGCACGCCATCTGTCCCACAGCAGCTCCCATCCAGAGTACGTCATGATTGCCCCACTCGATGTCCAGTGAATGATACGAGCAGAGCTTGTCCATGATCAAATGCGGGCCGGGACCTCGGTCATAAATATCCCCGATCACATGCAGATGATCCACAACCAGCCGCTGGATCAGTTCCGAAATCGATATAATAAAACGATCCGCATTTCCCAATTCAATGATCGTATTGATGATCGACTCGTAATAAGCCTCTTTGTTCAAAACTTCCGGCTTCTCCGCGATCAATTCTTCAATAATATACGCATAATCTTTTGGCAAAGCTTTTCGCACCTTCGATCTCGTATATTTGGACGATACGATCTTACACACCTCGATCAGACGATACAGAGTGATCTTGTACCAGTCATCAATATCCTCCTGTTTTTCCCGGATGAGTTCCATCTTCTCTTCCGGATAGTAGATCAGTGTAGCAAGCGCCAGTTTGTCCGTTGTACTCAACGTGTGACCAAACACATCGTCAATCTTTTTACTTACCGCGCCGGATCCATTTCGGAGCACATGAGAAAACGCCTCATACTCACCATGGATATCCGAAAGAAAATGCTCCGTTCCCTTTGGCAGGTTCAAGATCGATTGAAGATTGATAATCTCTGCCGATGCCTTTTCAATCGTTGGATATACCACAGACAATTGCTCCAAATAGTTTTGTTCCATATTTTTCATTACAACCACCAACTTTTATTTTCAAATAATATAGTCTATCGTATTTCTTTATTATACCAAAAATCCAGCATTTCGCAAATTCATATAAGGATTATTTTTCTCATATACTGTAAAGATCATTTTGTAGGCAGGAATTCTATGTCAAATATTCAGTGGGAACGCGAAAAAATATTGCTCTTTGTAAAAGTCGGATTAGTGGTACTGTCCTCCATGGGTCTGATCGCCAGCAGTTTTTTGATCTATCCTCAGTCCGTAACTACGTTAAGCAGCCATCTGGTCTCCGACAAGGAGCTTCCCATCTATTGTGTAAAAACAGACAAACCTCAGATCTCGATCAGTTTCGACGCCGCCTGGGGAAATGAAGACACTTCCTCGATCCTTGGCACACTGAAAAAGCATCAGGTACACGCAACCTTTTTTATGACCGGAGGATGGATTGAAAAATACCCGGAAGATGTTAAGGCAATTGCCAACGATGGACACGATCTTGCCAATCACAGCGAAAACCATAAGCAAATGTCCACATTGAGTAAAGAAGAGTGCCTGGAAGAATTAAAAAAGCCGCATGAAAAGGTCAAGGCTCTGACCGGAAAAGACATGATCCTCTTCCGCCCTCCCTATGGTGATTACAATGACACACTGATCCAGGCTACCAGAGAACTCGGATATTATCCGATCCAGTGGAGCGTTGACAGCCTGGACTGGAAAGATTATGACGCCACAACGATCATCCGCCGTGTCACTGAACACAAGGCCCTTCAAAATGGCGCGATCATTCTGTGTCACAATGGAGGAAAGCACACTGCCGAAGCTTTAGACGAACTCCTCACAACGCTGAAACAAAAAGGATTTGAACTGGTACCGATCTCGCAGTTGATCCTGAGGGATAGCTATGCGATCGATCCGAATGGGCAGCAATATCAGAAGTGAAGGGAATATCCATTAAAATTGGAGGCAGCATTGTGACAATTGCCTCCTTTTTGTTGGTAAAAATGTGAATATATGTTATCATTTAAAAAACGGAAGCTGTAATTTTCATAACAACAAATCAATACCGGGAGGGAGCCAATGTACTATCACGCGACACAAACAAAAGGGATCCATGTATTAGAACCCAGAATATCAAATCATAATATTCCTCTCATTTATTTTTCGAAAAAGAGAGAAAATACACTGGTTTATCTTAGTAATGCCGTTGAAAAATATTGTAAAGAAAATGGATTTTCATATGATGGCATATGGTCAAAATGGGGACCATATGGTTTTGATAATGAGGGTATCCTGCAGATTGAGGAATACTACCCAAATGCCATAAAAGAAACCTATGAAGGTGTGAGTGGGTATATATATTCATGTGCTGAAATTGAACGGGATCCGGATTTTGAATTGAACATACCCGATGCCGTTGTTTCAAGAAAAAAAGTGGAAGTAACGGATTGTGAATACATTGGTGACGCATATGCCGAATTGATCCACGCCGAACAAAATGGACGAATTAAAATTGTACCATATGAGGATTTTATAGCCAAACGTGAAGATTGGTTAAAAACAATTATAAATTCCGAATACAAGGGCGCGGCAGCTCATCCGGAATATCAATTCTTTCTCAGGGGAAAATTTGTGGAGTACTTGGATGACGGTATGTGATCATTTCTGCAAAAAACGAATTTCTGTGTAAACGCAGGCTAAAACTCCTGTGGAGAAGGCTAACCGCCTACCGAATAGGGTAGCACCACTTATAGCATAGCAAACATACGTTCTTATTTCAATGGTTTGGGAAAAGAATTTAAGTTTTATCCCAACGTTTCCCACACAATAGTGTTCAATTAGTGTTCGATAATATTTGATAAATGCCTTTACCGATCACTTTTTCATTAATTGCTCACATAATGCGTTAAAGTTCCCTTCCATCTGCATGGAAACATCAAATAAACCCTGCATATACCGAGGCAAATATAACCGTCACGACACCCGCTACCGCCAATGACAGACTGCTCATAGCCCCCTGGATCTCACCCATTTCCATTGCTTTGGCCGTACCGACTGCATGCGCTGCTGCCCCAATCGCAACTCCCTGAGCAATTGGTTCTTGCAATTTGAAGATCTTGCACACGATCTCTGCCAGCATGTTGCCAAGAACACCCGTGATAACGATAACCGCTACCGTGATGGTAACATAACCACCCATTTCTTCAGAAACACCCATGCCGATCGCTGTCGTGATCGATTTTGGCAATAACGTTACATATTCTTCGTGTGACAATTTCATAAGCACCGCCAGTACAAAAACGGTTGTAAGGCTTGTGATCACACCGGTAATAATCCCTGCCGTTACTGCCATCGCATTTTTCTTGAGCAGTTCAAATTCCTCGTAAAGAGGGATTGCCAGGCTGACTGTTGCCGGCGTCAAAAACCAGCTGAGGTACTGCGCACCTTCATTATATGTCTCATAAGAAATATTTCCGACGAGAAGAACCACAATCGTTACGGCGATCGAGATCAACAAAGGATTAAAAATAGCCAGATTCCATTTTTTCTTCAGCAAAGTGCCGATCCAATACGCGATCAGACTTAAGCTGACACCGGCAAATGCTGAGCTCAAAAACATATCATTCACGACTCATTTCCTCCTTCTTTCTCTTCTTCCGGATCACCCACTGGGTGATAGTTCCGCTGGCGATCATCACAGTAAGCAAGGATACGACGGTGATCACAGAAACCGGTACAAGAATTGGCCGCAGTACTCCCCAGGAAGAGATCAGACCAACTCCGGCTGGAATAAACATAACCGGCATGATCTCGATCAAAAACTTGCCGGCATCCTTTACCTGATTTACTTTTAATGCTCCCGTCAATAGAAGCACAAATAATAGGACCATGCCATAAATGCTGGCAGGTACCGGCAATGGAAGAACCATATGCAGTACCTCGCCAGCAAATGAAATGGCCAGTATGATTAAAAACTGTATTAAATATTTCATGATCTTAGTGATGGAACAAACGAAGTCCCGTAAAGCTCATCGCAATACCATGTTTATTGCAGGCGTCAATGACATCCTGGTCACGGATCGATCCACCCGGCTGTGCAATATACTTAACACCACTACGATAAGCGCGTTCAATATTATCGCTGAATGGGAAGAATGCATCCGAACCAAGTGTTACGTCTTTTGCATATTCTTTCAACCATTTTTCTTTTTCCTCTTTTGTAAATACCGGTGGTTTCTCAGTAAATACTTTTTCCCATTCACCGTCTGCCAATACATCCATATAATCTTCACCAATGTAAAGATCGATCGCATTGTCACGGTCTGCGCGTTTCATGCCCTCTTTGAATGGAAGATTCAATACCTGTGGGGACTGGCGCAGGAACCAGTTGTCCGCTTTGTTGCCGGCAAGTCTTGTACAGTGGATACGTGACTGCTGTCCTGCACCGATACCGATTGCCTGTCCGCCTTTTACAAAGCATACCGAGTTAGACTGTGTATATTTCAAAGTGATCATGGAAATTGCCATGTCGATCTTAGCAAGTTCCGGAATCTCTTTGTTCTCGGTTACTACATTGCTGAAGAAATCATCATCGATATTCAGTTCATTTCTTCCCTGCTCGAAAGTAATACCGAATACTTCTTTTCTCTCAAGCTGTTTTGGTACATAATCCGGATCGATCTCAATGATCGCATAGCTGCCTTTCTTTTTGCCTTTCAACATCTCAAGGGCCTCCGGCTCATAACCCGGAGCAATGACACCATCGGAAAACTCTCTCTTAATGATCGATGCCGTAGAAACATCGCACACATCTGAAAGTGCAATGAAATCTCCATAAGAAGACATACGGTCTGCACCACGGGCTCTGGCATAAGCACATGCCAATGGAGAAAGATCGCCAAGATCATCCACCCAGTAAATCTTTGCTTCTACTTCGCTCAAAGGAAGACCAACAGCAGCTCCGGCAGGAGATACGTGTTTAAAAGAAGTTGCTGCAGGATGCCCTGTCGCTTTTTTCAATTCCTTGACAAGCTGCCAGCCGTTGAATGCATCCAGGAAGTTAATATATCCCGGTTTACCATTGAGAACCTTGATCGGCAGTTCGCCTTCTTCCATGTAAATACGTGATGGTTTCTGATTTGGGTTACATCCATATTTTAATTCTAATTCTTTCATGTGGTGCCTCCTATTTGTTTTTATTTACGATTGTTGTTTTGTATTCACCAGTTGCAATGTCGATATAACGAACAAACAAAGATACTTTGTTGTCCTCATTCAAGCTGTTCCAGAGCATATCTGTAAATGTATCCATATCATCGGAAATCTCTACCAATTTTGGCTCGCCTTCGAAACTTGGCAATGGATCTCCGTCCTGCATATAAGTATGAATGAAATGACCTTCTCCCGCTACCGGTGTACTATAAGAAAACGTATAACGGTTGCAAGCTGCCGGATTTCCATTGTTGCTCTTTAAAATAGACATCGAATAGTCAAAGTTTCCATCTGCGATCTCCATCAAACCAGAAATTCTAGGAGTGTAATTCGGACCATCCGGCTCAAATTCTCTGGTGCGTAAAGACTGCTCAAAAGTCTGACCTTTCTCCATCAACTCGTAGATCGTGTCGGTCTGATCTCCATTGGTTACGATCGTCTGATTGCCAAGTACACGAACCGGCGCATAAATGATCAGGCTTGGATCACTTAATTTTGACGGATCAAATGCCTGTGTGCGGATTCCCTGTCCTTCTTCCACAAAAACGCGATTGCGGCTGTTCTCGCTGCGCCCCATGATAAAGTACGCTGTCACTGCGTATTTTCCGTTTGGAGACTTGCCGATCACAATTCCTCTTCCCGGATAAGCGTTGTTTTTCAACTCGTTTTCTAATGAAATCATCTTCATTCCTGTTTCCTCCATGTTTTCTTTCCGTTTGATATGAAAAAAGCCGGTCGCCCAGGCGACCTTGTATACTTGGTGCCCAGGCGGTCGGCTCATCGAAATCTCCATACTCCCTGTGGGTGCTCCCACGTTCCGCCAGTCATATGGAATCTTTTTATAGGATAAACGATTTGTAAGAAAATTTCAAGAATCAATTTATCCTAATTTTTTGTATTTTTGAAACTTTTTTTGTTAATATCTAGCAATCTACTCTTCGCAGTTGCGAAGCTTTCTCTCTTCCATCTCCATCTCCAGATAAAGATGCTGCAATGTCCATGTAACATTCGTCGGCGTCAGAACCGCCTTGTAATCAACCGAAATATTTTTTCTGCGCATGTCAAATAACATACTGTCCAAATGTTTCTCACTCAATCCGCAAAAAACAACCAGCCCCTTGCGCGGCAGTGCATTCTCGGATGCATACGGATTCTCCTTACCATCCAGTATATCCTGAATGATCTGGCTCCCCTGCTCTTTCGTGCCGTAAACCACAGATATTTTCTTCGCCTCTGCCAGCTTCTTGATCTTTCTCGCAGCGGATTCCTCCACCTGCACTAATAATACCCTCTCCATGTCAAACTCCTTTCCGTCGGAAAGTACCCCCATTTGACAAAGAAGCCGATTTCCACCCAGAGTAGAAACCGGCACCTTGTTTGCAAATCACCAATCCGACTACCAAAAGTGAATTGTTTGTTACTTATTATGATACTCTATTTGGTGATTTTTTTCAAGGAAGATGTTGGGAATATTTTTTCCTATCATATTACAGCAAAATTTCTAAAAAAACCATTGATTCTCCCCCGAAAAATCGTTATGATAGAAGTTGTGTGAATTTTATGTAAAATATAAGAAAAGAACAAGGAGATATACTATGAAAATACATACGATTGCAGTCCTTCTCGGACTTACCGCAGCCACCACCTGTCTCAGCGGTTTTACCTCACAAAATGCACGTGCGGAATTCCAGAAAAGCAGTATTTCTGGAGGTTCCATCACAACCGCTACACCAAATCCTACTGTGACACCAACAAAGAAACCTACTGCCAGTCCGGTTCCTACCGCTACGGCAACACCAGATTCCAATAAGAACAATACGGTGAAAACCGGATGGGTGCGCGTGTCTTCCACGAAAAAGTACTATCTTTCCAAAAAAGGAAAAGCACTTACCGGATATCGAAAAATCGGCAGCAGTTACTATTACTTTGACAAAAAAACCACGTATGCTGTCTGTAAGAAATGGAAATATGTCACTTTGAAAGGCAAAAAGTACAAATTATATTTTGGAAAAAACGGCAAACAGGTTCAGGATCCTTCTAAGATTCTCGGAAAGTCTGCCCGTTATCAGATCAATGTAAGTCTGAAAGACAACATGATCACGATTTTTGCAAAGAATGGCAACAAAGGATATACGATCCCAGTGAAAACGATGATCTGTTCTGTTGGCAAGCCCGGACACCTGAGCCGTACCGGTACCTATTCTCTGACAAGAGCAGGCCGCTGGCATCCTCTCCGCTATAATTCCAACGGTCAGTATGCAACGCGCTATTCTGGACCATATTTGTTCCATTCGGTTACTTACGACAAACTGGGTGATAAATACTCTTTACAGAAAAAAGAATTCAACAAGCTGGGAAAAGCAGCTTCCCACGGTTGTATCCGCCTTCAGGTAAAAGATGCAAAATGGATCTATGATCACGCCTACCAGTGTACCGCTGTGATCAAAACAAAGATTTCCATGAAGCCTTTTACCAAACCAAAAGCTGCAAAAGTCAAAAAATCCACAAAAGGATATTATGATCCTACGGATCCGACCATCGCAGATAAATAACAACGGTGCCGGATTCAAAACATGTTATGTAATATTGGGAGGAAATTGTTTTGAATAAATATTTGATCTCGTTTTTACTGATCTTTTCGCTGATTCCATCGGTTCCCTGTGCCGCATACGGCGAAGTGACGCTGGATTCTGAAATCACGGTAGCCGATGAAACGGTGGAATTACCGGAATATAATGAGTGGCTCAATACCTGGCAGCAGGTGCAGGCAACCAGCACTGCAAATGTTATGCTGACTCCGGGAAGCAGCGAAAAGGACCTGAATTTTGCATGGTACTCCACGGATATTGGCACCCCGGCTGTTATGATCAGCACAACTGCCGATTTCTCAGCATCCAAAACGGTTACCGGAAGTACTACTGCGATCGAACGATCCAACGGCTCGATCACATACTACAGTGCCAACCATGTTTCTATCAAAAACTATTTTGTTCCGAACAGCACCTATTACTATCGCTATACCAGTGATATTACGGATGCTGTTCCAAACTGGTCTCAGACCTACACTTACCGGACAAAGGGCGCTGGTGACTTTACTGCTATACTGACTGCCGATCCACAGATTGGTGCGTCTACCAGTATTTCCGCCGATACTTACAGTTGGAACCGCACTCTGGAAAAAGCACTTTCCATGGTGCCGAACGCTTCTTTCGTTGTATCCGCAGGTGACCAGATCGACTTTAAAAAAGAAGTCGATGACGACAATTTGCGGGAAAGTGAATACGCTGGACTGCTCTACCCTTCGGTATTACGAAACGTTCCTTTTGCTGCCGTCATTGGCAATCATGATACCCGTGTCGGCGATTATCAGTACCATTTCAACAATCCAAATACCGCCGGCAATTATGGTTCTACTCCAGCCGGATGCGACTATTATTTTAGTTATAATAACGCCCTGTTCATTGTACTGAACAGCAACAACCGTGACGCTTCTTCACATCGAAAGCTGATGAATAAAGCAATCAAAGCGTATCCGAATGCCAAATGGCGTATCGCGCTTTTCCATCATGATATTTACGGTTCCGGTGCGGCACATGCGGATCGTACTTCTGCTAACATGCGGATCATTTTTGCGCCACTGATGGATGAGTTTCAGATTGATCTTGCCATTTCCGGACACGATCACGCATATGCACGTTCCTACTCCATGTTGGACGGCACGGCGATCTCCTATGGAAAAAACAATGTCAGTCTGAGTAACCCTGTAGGAACAACATATGTATCGCTTGGTACAGCTACCGGCTGTAAGATGTTTTCACTGTCTGATCCACGACAATTTTATGTGGCAGAACGTTCCAACAACCCGGTTCCTACTTTCTCTACCCTGAAAGTAACGAGCAACTCACTTTCTTTGCAGACTTATGACGCGAATGGCAATAAGTATGCCGATGATGTTACGATCCAAAAGACGGCAACCAAATCCAATCCACTGACCGCGATCAACAAAGCGGCAGCACTTAACAAAAAGAATTACACAAAAAAGAGTTTCAATCAACTAAAAAATGCTTTAAACACTTTTCAAAAATGGTTTGTACAAACAGAAGAAGATCTTGGCGCCATCGAAGTCGAACAGGACTTCTTCCATGACAATGATCCGTTGACTTATTATGGTTATGCATATGGAACCACCGCCGCACTCGGCGACGGATATTCGACATTACTGGACAAAACACGGCTTACCTGCGTGACTCTTACCGCAAACCAGTTTACATCGGCAAGGATTGCAGTCCTGAATGCCCAGAGCAATTTACAAAAGACAACATTGACCATAAAAAAAGGCAAAAAGAAAGTTAAAAACAATCAGGTAATTAAACTGGAAAAAGGGAAAAAACTGAAATTAAAAATAGCAGCCACTCCGTCTTCCAGCAAAGTTACCTGCAAAAGCAAATACAAAAAGTATGTCTCGATCAGTAAAAAGGGTGTGATCAAAGCCAAAAAAGTTACCCCGAAAAAAGGCATTAAAAAAACGGTTCCCGTAACAATCTGTTTCGAAAACCGTCAGATCACATTAAAGATCAAAGTAACAAAAGCGAAAAAAGAAAAGAAAGACTGATCAGGATTCCTTTCCTCGCGTCACTTCTACCGCGCAGGTCAGAAACTGATCGGTATTTCCCTGAAAAAGCTTTTCCAGAAGATCTTCCATTTCCAAGCGTTGAACCTGGCTTCTTGTTATCATCGGATGACAATGAAAGCCGGGTTCAATTCTTTTTACCGCACCTTTCGCCACACATTTTTTTGCAATCGTATATGTTGTATTCCGGTTCCAGCCGGTTTTCTTTGCAAGGATCTTCACCAGCTCACTGGCTTTGCATTCTCCCTCATCCCAAAGGACATCCATGATCTGTAATTCAGAATCACTTAATCTGACTTCACTATCCATTTTGAATCCTCTCTTTCATCTTTTGCAGGCAGGACGCAATGCCATCTGCATTATTGGAATCGGTAATATAATCTGCAGCCTCTTTTACCATTGCTTCGCCATTTGCCATCGCGACGCCAAAACCGACATACTGCAACATCTGTTCATCATTTCCGGAATCACCAAACGCCATCATCTCCTCCGGACGAATGCCAAGTTTTTTGCCTATATAATCAAGACCGCTGGCCTTGGAAATCCCCTGTGCTGTGACTTCTATATTCTTCATGCCACCGGACACAGCATGGAAGCACGGATACTGTCTGACAATGTCCCACGCCTCCTCATAATGCTTGCGTTCTCCGTTGGGAAGATTGATAAAATTGATCGTAAGCTTTTCGATATTGTGTTGTCCCTGACGCAAAAATTCAATCTGGTCATCCACCAGATGTCTGGATTGATAAAGGTACTCCTTGACTGCATCGTTGATGTCCATCTGCTCGATCATATGTCTTTTATTCCGGTTCATATACGCCTTCCCATCAACAAACGCATCTGCCATTACATCCAGCGCTTCTAATTGTTTCATCATATCCAGAAACTCCGGCAGAGACATCGACACGCCATATTCACACTGCCCATTTTCCGTGCGGTATATCCCACCTCCATTGGTTGTAAGAATATACGGCGCACCGGGAAGTTCCCGCACTACCTCCGGAACTCCTTCAAAATGACGGCCGGTTGCCGGCAGCAATGTAATTCCCCTCTTTGCCGCCGCGACCAGACTCTTTCTGGTGACCTCTGTCATCTTTTTTTCATCATTTAAGGCAGTGCCATCAAGATCAAACGCAATCAGTCGAATCAATGATATTCCCCCTTATCCTTGCTCTCTGGCAAAAACACGATGTTTCAAGTATCGGATGCACCAAAAATATGCCGGGATCAAAAACAGATCCGCCAGGATCCATGCCACCGGACTTGCCAGGCAGGCTGCTGTATACCCAAATGCCGGAACAAAGTAAAATCCCACGATCGTGCGCGCGATCATTTCACAGACACCGGCTAAAATCGCCAGTTTGCCAAAGCCGAGTCCCTGTATTGTGAATCGTACAATATTAACCAACGCCAGCGGAAAATAAAACGCTCCGGTCCACACCAGATATGTCTGGATCAGATCGATCAGTCCGGTCTCACTTCCACTGACAAACAACATGGCCATATATGGTCCCAGCAGACAGGTGACCACGATCGCAAATACCGAATAAACCAGTGCAATTCCACTGCAGGAGAACATTCCCTTGTCTACACGCTTTAACTCTCTTGCACCAAGATTCTGCCCTGTGTAGGTTGCCATCGTAGATCCCATCGCATCATATGGGCAGCAAAGAAACATACTGATACGTCCTCCGGCAGCGATCGCCGCCACTACGGTAGACCCCAGCTGATTTACCGCTTTCTGCAAAATAACGCTACCAATGGCGGTGATGGAATACTGCAGTCCCATCGGGATTCCCATTCCACACAATTTGGCTACACAATGGCCATTCCACTTCCAATGGCTCTTTTCCAGTTTGAGCAATGGGAATTTTTTCTTCATCGTCAAAAGACAAAGCACACCGGAAATCAGCTGTGCCAGCACAGTTGCGCCTGCCGCTCCTGCAACTCCCAGGTGGAATACAATGATCGCCAATAAGTCAAAGATGATATTGAGCACCGAAGAAATGATCAAAAATACCAGTGGTGTCTTGCTGTCTCCCAGCGCTCTCATCAGCCCCGATAACAGGTTATACAGATAAGTAACCGGGATTCCAAGAAAAATAATAAAGATATACTGATAGGATTGATCAATGATGTCTGCCGGCGTATCCATCCATATCATGATCTGATTGCACAAAATACACACCACAACTGTCATGACAACAGCAAAAATCGCAGACAGCCAGACACTGTTGGCAACAAATCTGCGAAGACCATCATAATCTTTTTCTCCAAATATCTGGGCGACCGGTAAGGCAAAACCAAAACAAACACCCATACAAAAACCAAGAACCAGAAAATTTACAGAACCGGTTGCCCCTACCGCAGCAAGGGCATCCGGTCCTAAAAATCTTCCTACAATCGCAGTATCTACCAAACTGTAAAACTGCTGAAACAACATTCCAAATAACAATGGAAAAAAGAATTTTAATATATGACGAACAGGACTTCCTACCGTCATATCCTGCATCGTACTCTTTTCTACTGCCATAATACTCCTCTTTTACTCACTCTTATTACAGATTTTTAATAAGATTTACCATTTCTATTGCGGAGCAAGCTACATCATAACCTTTATTTCCAGCTTTTGTTCCTGCTCTCTCAATTGCCTGTTCAATATTGTCGGTTGTCAGAACGCCAAACAACGTAGGAACACCGGTATTCAGTCCCACGGTTGCTACTCCTTTGCTCACCTCGGCACATACATAATCATAGTGGGAAGTAGAACCTTTGATGACGGCACCAAGACAAAGAATGGCATCATATTTTCCTGTTTTCGCCATTTTTTCTGCAATGACCGGAATTTCAAATGCTCCCGGTACCCATGCCAGATCAATATCATCGGTATCCACACCATGTCTTACCAAAGCATCCTCGGCACCACCGATCAGTTTGCTTACAATAAACTCATTGAAACGTGCTGCCACGATACCAATCTTCATATCATTTCCAATTACATTTCCTTCTAATGTTCTCATTTTACTTTCCTCCATTTTCTTTATAATGTGTCATATGCTGCATTTTTTCCTGTTTGGTTACCAAGTATTTATAATCTTCTGGCTTTGGCGCAATCTCAATCGGCACACGCTCCTCAATAGAAATGCCATATCCGGAAAGTCCGGATATTTTTGCCGGATTATTGGTCAGAAGCCGGAGTTTTTTGGCTCCCAGATCGTATAAGATCTCCGCACCGATTCCATACTCACGAAGATCCGGCGCAAAACCAAGTTTAACATTAGCCTCTACCGTGTCATAGCCCTGTTCCTGAAGCTCATATGCCTTCAGTTTGTTGATCAAACCAATGCCACGACCTTCCTGACGAAGATACAGAAGAATTCCACGCCCCTCTTTGGCAATTGCTTTTAAAGCATTTTCAAGCTGTTCGCCGCAGTCGCAACGATTGGAGCCAAAGACATCGCCGGTAAGACATTCAGAGTGGACACGGCAAAGAACCGGTTTTCCATCTGTCACATCTCCCATCGTAAGCGCTACATGATGTTCTCCATTCAGCACATTTTCATATCCGTGAATCGTAAAATCACCATACTTGGTCGGCAATTTTGCCTCTGCTTCTTTTTTTACAAGGCTCTCTGTCTCAAGACGTTTTTTGATTAACTGCTCGATCGTCACAATATGGAATCCATGCTCTTTGGCAAATTCCAATAACTCTGTTGTCCGCATCATCTGACCGTCATCCCGCATGATCTCACAACAGAGTCCGCATTCCTTTAAACCAGCCAGTCGCATAAAATCTACGGTTGCTTCCGTATGGCCGGCTCTTTTCAGGACACCGCCTTCTCTTGCCTCCAACGGGAACATATGCCCCGGACGGCGGAAATCCTCCGGTTTTGCATCCTCGTCCACACATTTCATAGCGGTAAGCGAACGCTCCACTGCCGAAATTCCGGTTGTTGTGTCAACATGATCGATCGATACGGTAAATGCGGTCGAATGATTGTCCGTATTTACCTCTACCATCTGATTTAAACCAAGTTTTGCGGTATATTCCCGGCTCATCGGCATACAGATCAGTCCTTTTGCCAAAGATGCCATAGCATTCACATTCTCTGTTGTTGCAAATTCTGCCGCACAGATCAGATCTCCTTCGTTCTCACGATCCGGATCATCAATCACTAATATTATTTTTCCCTGGCGAAGATCTTCCAACGCCTGGTCTATGGTTGCAAATTCACTCATCAATCCATTTCCTTTCTCATTTTATAAGAATCCATTTTCCGCTAAAAAACTCATCGTAACTTTTGACTCTTTCTTTTGTTCTGTATCGAAGCCACACAGTTTTTCTACATATTTTCCGATCAGATCATTCTCCAGATTCACTACATCCCCCGGAACACGATCTGCCAGCGTTGTCTCTTTCTGCGTATGCGGAATGATCGAAACACGAAATGACGCATCTTCTACGCGTGCTACCGTAAGGCTGATCCCATCAATTGCAATCGAACCTTTTTCAATGATATACCGCATAATTGCTTTCGGTGCTTCAATCTCATACCAAACCGCTGTTTCGTCTTTTTCAATCGATCGTATCACGCCGGTTCCGTCAATGTGTCCTGCCACGATATGACCACCAAACCGGCCATCTGCTGCCATCGCACGTTCCAGATTCACACGACTTCCCACGGATAACTGCCCTAGCGAACTCCGATCGATCGTCTCCGCCATCACATCCGCCGTGTAGCCGCCGGATACAAACGATGTTACCGTAAGGCAGACACCATTTACCGCGATACTGTCACCGATCTTCGTATCCTTCAATACGTCCTCGCATGCAATCGTCAGAACGGCGGATTCATTTCCTTTTTTGATGCCGGAAATCGTACCGATTTCTTCAATAATACCTGTAAACATATCGATCCTCTCTTCTGATGGTACCGGCCATTTACTCTGGCTGAACCACTTTTCCAGTGACACAGATATCCTCGCCTAATTTAAGGATTTCCGTTTCTGTGATCTCTAACGCTTCTTTCATCAAACTGAATCCATCGCCTTCAACCGGAGATTTTGCCTCTTTGCCGCCGATCAGTTTTGGTGCGATGTAACAGTAGATCCTTTTTACCAAGCCACTCTTAAGCACGGTGCCATGAAAGGTTCCGCCCCCCTCGATCAACACACTGTCGATCTTCCGCTTGCCAAGTTCGATCATCAATTCTTTGAAATTGACTCTGCCATTGTCATTGATCTGAACCAGCTGAACGCCTGCCTCACGCAGTGCCTCCAGTTTGTCTTCATCGCCCGTCGCATAAGCAACCATCGTCGGGATCGTTTTGGCAGTTCTGACTAACTGGCTGTTTAACGGAATCCGCAAATGAGAGTCGCACACAATACGCAGTGGATCTACATCCTGTTCGATCCGGCAGTTTAACATCGGATCATCTACCAGAACGGTTCCAATTCCAACCATGATCGCACTGTATTTCTTACGCATTTCATGAACATGATGTCTTGCCACATCCCCTGTCACCCATTTCGAGTCCCCGGTAAATGTAGCAATCTTGCCATCCAGTGTCATCGCATACTTCATGGCCACATACGGAATTCCCGTAGAAATATACTGGAAGAAGATCTCATTCAATTCCTGACATTCTCTTTCCAGAATACCGGTTTCCACTTTCAGTCCATGTTCTTTTAAAACCTGTACTCCTTTTCCTGCGATCAAAGGATTCGGATCCAGAGTTCCGATAAACACCCTTCCAATTCCACGTTCAATAATAATATCTGTACATGGCGGTGTCTTTCCCTGATGACAACACGGTTCCAGTGTCACATACATATCAGCACCGGTGAGGTCATATTCACATTTCATAAGAGCATTTCTTTCTGCATGATACTCTCCGTACTGCTGATGATATCCTTCTGTCATGATTCTTCCATTCTTCACGACAACGCAGCCTACCATTGGATTGGGTGAGGTATGTCCCATTCCTTTTTTTGCCATGTCGACTGCTAACTGCATGTACTCGTATTTCGTCATTTCTTTTCTCCTTCTTTCTTAACAGGAATCACAATAAAAAAACCGGAATATCCTAAAGACATTCCGGGCATTGTAAATAAGTTCAGTCATCTTCTCTCATCCAGACTATACTGTCGGCTTCGGAATCTCACCGAATCAACAGCCTATGGCTGCTCGCGGGCTATACCGCCGGTAGGGAATCGCACCCTGCCCCGAAAATGCTTTGCTTGTTATTCTATCACGAAGATTTGTATTATGCAATCCTTATTGTCAAATTTTTAACGATTTTACATGGGATTTACAGTTTTTTTTCAAATTCGCTTACTGGTAATGGTTTGTCGAAGTAAAATCCCTGCGCCAAAAAGCAGTGATTCTTTTTCAAAAGCTTGATCTGATCTACATTTTCAACGCCTTCTACAATACACTCCAGCCCCATATCCTGTGACATCGCGATCAGATGTTTCAACATGATATGTTCATTGGATTTTTCTTCGTCATTGCTTGCAGGCAGATAACTTCGATCGATCTTCAATACATTCCATGGAAGTTCGCGTATCAGATTCAAAGATGAATATCCCATACCAAAATCGTCCACAGAAGTGCTGATTCCTTCTTCATGTAAGGCTTCTACGACCTTGCGTAAGTCCATAAAGTTCACGTCGGTCGTCGTCTCGGTAAGTTCAATCTCGATCAATTCATGAGGAACCTGATAAGAGTCGATCGTATCCATAATGTCTTCGACTAGACCGGGATTGTCCAGATTACGGCGGGATAAATTGACGGACACACGCACAACTTTTTTGCCTTCATCCAGCCAGCGGCGAATATCTGCACACACATGACGCAATACATAAAAATCCAGATCACAGATCAACTGCGACTGTTCCAGGATCGGGATGAATTTGGCCGGCATGATCAGTTCTCCGTCATGAAACCAACGACTCAGCGCTTCCGCACCGGCAAGGCGGTATCCATTCAGCTGAACTTTCGGCTGGTAGTATACTTGTATCTCATCGACAGCCAGTGCCTGCTCAAACATCGTCTCGATCAGCTTGACATTGTTCTGCTTGTCAAGTAACTCGTCATCGACAAATGCTTCTCTAAGATCCGGATCCGTCTTTGCCTTATGAACGGCCAGACTTACGCGATCCATAATCTCATTTACCGTGCTACAATTCTCTGACAGGCAATAATATCCGGCACAGGTAGACAACCACACATCGTCCCCAACATCATCACTGTAGCTGACTTTCTTACCTTTGAGGAACTTTCTTACCTCCTCAAAATCATCTTTCAGAAAAAGTGCAATGAAGTTATCTCCGCCAACATGGCCTACATAACCGCGTTCTCCCAACAGTTCCTGTAACCTTCTTACATACTTTTTCATGACCTCGGTTCCCACACTTCGTCCTACCTGCCGGTTTACGGCAGTAAAACGATGCATATCAAAATGAACCACTACATAATTCTGAATCTGTTTATTTTCGATCAGCGATGCAATCTTCTTGTTCAAAAAAGACATGTTGTAGACACCAAATTCGGTGTCATGATATAACAAATCCTCTGCAATCTGCTGAACCTCAGCAACAGTCTTCGCCTCGCTTAGTTGCGCCGCATAATCCTCAACCTCATATGCCATGCACACTCTCCTCCTTGATCTCAAGCTGCGGAATCTGAATCAAAAAGGCATTTACCTTATCATCCTCTTCAGCACACTGTATCGAACCCGACATCGCATGTATCTGGTTCTGTACATATACCATACCGGTACCTTCCACATCTTCCATATAATCAGTCTGTTCTTCAAACTGACTGATCAACTCCTCTATTCCGTCCTGTCCCCGACTGCGGGAATCTCCAGCTGGCTTCTCCTCTATCTTTATCTCCAGCATAACTGCGTACTCTTCCCGCTGGCAGGAAACAGTAATATGTAAAAGACCATATTCCATCCGTCGAATGCTCTGCTGTAAAATCTGCGTCAACACCTGACCGATCTGTCCGGAGTCTCCCAGCATACAGTCTGGAACATCATCCTGTACGTCTACTTCTAACTTGACATTTTTCTTCTCTGCAAGATCATATACTGAAAACACCACAACATGCATAAGATTCCGGATATGATACTCCGATTCAGCCAGTTCCATCTTGCCCTCAGCCATGTGCATGTAGTTCATCGCACTGTCCATCGCTGATTTGACCTCAGCACTCTGAACTAAAACCTGATTGACACATTCCTTGAACTGCTGACCGTCAACATCTGCTTTTTCTGAGAAGTCACGGATCTGCTCTGTCCAATGCACCATATCATCTTTCATGTTCATAGCCATCTGCGTAATGAACTGCGACTGTGCATGTGACGTCTCGGAAATCTTACGATTCTTCTGCAATGCTTCGTAGTTGTAATATGCCATTCGAGATAAGGTCTCTGCGATCACCGTCAAAAAGGACGCCGCTTTTTCTACTTCTTGCTTTGACAGAACATTTGCCTTTTTTGCTTCGGCAATGTACGCCTCCGGCTCAATCCCCATCTCTTTTGCCTTTTGTGTCATATATTTGACATCCAGCGTTTCATTGCGTACCTGACCGCCAATAAAGCTTCCGATCATTCGTCCATTCACCATGATCGGTGCTGCAAAATCAATCAATCCTGCGTGACAAGAATAAACACTCGGCTTTCCATCCTTCAAAGTCTGCATAGCACCTTTTCTGTCACACTCAAAACAACGGCGCCGTCCCAATTCCGAAGAACGGATCAGCTCCATGCAAAAAGTAGTAAAGCCGCTCCCCTTTGTGACTGGCACACCATCTGCGTCTGCCGTCAATGCAGCCATACCTGTAAATCTTGAAAATTCATCCTGGATCTGCTGAAGTACCTTTTGCTCGATCAAGTCTGTTAAATGCAGTCTGTCCATTAAATCACCCCGGAAAATAACACTGCTGTTGCTAGTTTTAGCGTTCATACTTTTACTTTTCTATTATACCAGAACTACAGACAACTCTCTATTAAATTTTTATAAAAGAAAAATAACCTATAAACTCTGCAATTCATCCAGTGTGAGTTCATACGCCGGCAGAAATTCATGGATAAAAATAATGACTTCCGGCATATCCATAGCAATCAGGTTTTTCTCCGTCGTTTCCTTCGCAGTCTGAAACTCCTGATTGCCGGCACGCAGCTCCTCAAGACACTTGATCAGTGCGGATAATTTATCGGCAGCTTTCACCAGTTTCCATTCTTTTTCATATTTGGGATCAAAGAACAATAACGGTTCATAATACTTCTTCATATAATCCGGGAGCGTATTCAGCATCGTCTTGCTTGCCACATCTTCCACCCGTTTGTATGCCTGGCGAATGTTCTCATCATAATACTTAACAGGTGTTGGCATATCCCCAGTAATGATCTCATTGGCATCATGATACAATCCCATCAGGGCAACACGATCAATGTCTATCTCACCGCCACACTTTTCATTGGAAATGATGGCAAGGCCATGCGCGATCATGGCAACTTCCATCGAATGCTCACTAATATTTTCATTTCTGGAGTTTCTCATCAGAGCCCACCGGTCAATATATTTCATCCGGGCCATCATTGCAAAAAATGAATGCATCTTCTTTATCCTCTTTCTATCATCTTCTTGATATAGTATCCGGTGCAGGATTCCTCGCACTGCGCTACTTCTTCCGGTGTTCCTTGCGCTACAACGGTACCACCACGATCACCGCCTTCAGGTCCCATATCAATAATATAATCTGCTGTCTTGATCACATCCAGATTGTGTTCGATCACGACTACTGTATTACCACCTTCTGTCAACCGCTGCAAAATCTCTGTCAGCTTATGCACATCGGCAAAGTGAAGTCCGGTCGTCGGTTCATCCAGTACATAGATCGTCTTTCCCGTACTTCTTTTACTCAACTCTGTTGCCAGCTTAATACGCTGCGCTTCTCCTCCGGACAAGGTCGTGGAAGGCTGTCCCAATTTGATATATGACAGTCCAACATCATAGAGTGTCTGGATCTTTCTGTGGATCGTAGGAATGTGCTTGAAAAATTCCAGTGCATCTTCCACCGTCATGTCCAACACTTCATAAATATTTTTTCCTTTATATCGCACATCGAGCGTCTCACGGTTGTAACGCTTGCCACCGCACACTTCACACGGCACATAGATGTCTGGCAAAAAATTCATCTCGATCTTCAAAATCCCATCACCGGAACACGCTTCACAGCGTCCGCCTTTGATATTGAAACTAAAACGCCCTTTCTTGTATCCCTTTGCCTTGGCATCCGGAGTCGCCGCAAAGAGGTCGCGGATCAGATCAAATAACCCCGTATATGTGGCAGGGTTGGATCTCGGTGTACGACCGATCGGTGACTGATCAATATTGATGATCTTATCCAGCTGTTCAATTCCATCAATCCCCGTATGTTTGCCGGGAATACAGCGTGCACGGTTCAACGTCCGGGTCAGACTTTTGGATAGGATCTCATTCACAAGAGAGCTCTTTCCAGAACCGGAAACCCCTGTCACACAGGTAAATACTCCCAGCGGGAATTTTACCGTTATATTTTTAAGGTTGTTTTCTCTGGCTCCTTTTACCGTAAGAAAACCGTTTGGCTTACGACGGACAGCCGGAATCGGGATCTCTTTTCGTCTGCTCAGATATGCTCCTGTGACAGACTCTGGCACCTGCATGATCTCTTCCGCGGTACCCTGCGCTACAACACGTCCACCATTTTTGCCGGCTCCCGGTCCTATATCAACTACATGATCCGCTGCAAACATGGTATCTTCATCATGTTCTACCACAATCAGCGTATTGCCAAGATCTTTTAATCGTTTCAGTGTCCTGATCAATTTATCATTGTCCCGCTGATGAAGACCAATACTTGGTTCATCCAAAATATATGCTACACCAACAAGGCCGGATCCGATCTGTGTTGCCAGACGGATACGCTGTGCTTCTCCACCGGACAAAGACGCCGTCGCCCTCGATAAACTCAAATAATCCAGTCCTACATCAACCAAAAATCCCAATCGAGAATTGATCTCTTTCAACACCAGTCTTCCGATCTGTTTTTGTCTGTCATTGAGTTCCAGATGTTCCATAAAATCTTTTAATTCCAAAATGGATAAATCTGAAATGTCTGAAATGTTTTTGTCGCCTACTGTGACTGCCAGCGACTCTTTTTTCAGACGTCTGCCACCACAGCTGTGACATGGCGTGATCTGCATAAATGTCTCATACTCTGCTTTGGTCACTTCCGATCCCGTCTCTCGATAACGTTTTTCAATGTTGCGCAGCAATCCCTCAAATGCAACATGATATATACCGCTGCCATGCCTGCCACTATAGTGTACTTCCACACGTTCGCCACCCGTACCATACCAGATCAGATCATGGATCGCCTCAGGATATTCCCTGTAAGGCGTATCTAGTGAAAACTCATATTCTTTTGCCATCGCATCCAGAATACAACGGCTATAACTTCCCTCTTTCACGACCGACTGCCATCCCGGAGCCGCAATCGCACCTTCGGAAATGCTCAGACTCTGATCCGGGACGATCAGTTCTTCATCAAATTCCATCTTATAACCAAGACCGGCGCATTCCGGACACGCGCCAAAAGGATTGTTGAACGAAAAACTTCTTGGTTCAATCTCATCAATGCTGATGCCACAGTCCGGGCAGGAAAAACTCTGACTGAAATTCAGTGGTTCTTCTCCAATCACATCGACGATCATCAATCCATCCGCCAATTTAAGGACATTTTCCACCGAGTCAGCCATACGTGCCTGAATGCCATCTTTCACTACCAGACGATCCACAACAATCTCAATGTTGTGCTTTTTGTTCTTCTCCAGTTTGATCTCTTCACTCAGATCATATTGATTGCCATCGATCACAACACGGACATATCCACTTTTCTTGGCTTTATCCAGCACTTTGACGTGCTCGCCTTTCCGTCCACGAACTACCGGTGCAAGAAGCTGGATCTTCGTGCGTTCCGGCAGTTTCATGATCTCATCCACCATCTGGTCTACACTCTGCTTCTTGATCTCTTTTCCACATTTCGGGCAATGTGGAATTCCCACACGGGCATAAAGAAGTCGATAATAATCATAAATCTCTGTTACCGTTCCCACCGTAGATCTTGGATTTCGGTTGGTCGACTTCTGATCGATCGAGATTGCCGGTGGCAATCCCTCAATGCTTTCCACATCCGGCTTTTCCATCTGTCCAAGGAACTGTCTGGCATATGATGAAAGGGATTCCATATATCGTCTTTGTCCCTCCGCATAGATCGTATCAAACGCCAGTGACGACTTACCTGAGCCACTGAGTCCTGTCAGTACTACAAACTGATCTCTGGGAATATCCAGATCAATATTTTGAAGGTTATTTACTTTCGCTCCTCGAATACGTATCATCTTTTTCTTATCCATAGCCTGCTCTACTTTCTATATTTCTTCCTGAATTTCCTGCAAATGTTTTTTATATTCAATCATCTTGTCACGAAGCTGCGCTGCGAGTTCGAAATTTAACTCCATCGCTGCTTTGTTCATATTTTTCATAATCTTCTTGATCGCCGCTTCCAGTTCTTTGGCGCTCATTGATTCCGGATCTTTCTCTTCTTCCATAATATCCTTTGGTGCCTTGGAGGAAATGCGGATGAGATCCCGGACTGCCTTTTGTATCGTCTGCGGAGTGATCCCATGTTCTTCATTGTACGCCTGCTGCACTTTGCGTCGACGGCTTGTCTCTTCCAATGCTTTGTGCATCGAATCCGTCTCCTTGTCCGCGTACATAATAACTCGTCCTTTGGCATTTCTGGCCGCACGTCCGATCGTCTGGATCAGAGAAGTTTCGGAACGCAAAAATCCTTCCTTGTCTGCATCCAGAATAGCTACAAGAGACACCTCCGGTATATCCAGACCCTCACGCAAGAGGTTGATCCCTACCAGAACATCAAAAACATCCAATCGCATATCGCGAATGATCTCCGAACGTTCCAACGTATCTATATCCGAATGAAGATACCTTACCCGCACACCAACTTCCTGCAAATACTTCGTAAGATCTTCTGCCATACGTTTGGTCAACGTAGTCACAAGAACCTTTCCTTTATCCGCTATCGTCTTACGGATCTCGCCGAGCAGGTCATCCACCTGTCCCGCAACCGGTTTGACAATAACCTCCGGATCCAATAATCCCGTTGGCCGAATGATCTGTTCTGTACGCAGCAGTTCGTGTTCGGTCTCATAATCCGAAGGCGTTGCTGATACAAACATCATCTGATTGATATGCCGTTCAAATTCTTCAAAGTTCAGCGGTCGGTTGCTCTTGGCAGAAGGCAGACGGAATCCGTAGTCTACAAGTGTAGTCTTTCTGGATTGATCCCCTCCATACATGCCGCGGATCTGCGGTATCGTAATATGAGACTCGTCCACAATGATCAAAAAATCGTCTGGAAAATAATCCAGCAATGTCTGTGGCGTGTCTCCCGGCTGCAACCCATTCAGATGCATCGAATAATTTTCGATTCCCGAACAGAAGCCCGTTTCCCTCATCATCTCTATGTCAAAATGTGTTCTTTCACTGATCCGCTGTGCCTCGATCAGCTTATCCTCTCTTTTGAAATAGTCCACTCGCTCCTTTAATTCCGCTTCAATCCCTTCAATCGCACGCTCCATCTTATCCGGTGCAACAACATAATGAGAGGCAGGAAATACAACCATATGCTCCAGAACAGAAATCGCCTCTCCGGTCAGCACATCAATCTCCTGGATCCGGTCAACTTCATCGCCGAAAAATTCTACCCGAAGAGCCCGGTCCGTAGCAGATGCAGGGAAAATCTCCACAACATCCCCCCGTACCCGAAAGGTACCCCGGTGAAAATCCATATCATTTCTTGTGTACTGAATGTCGATCAGCTTTCGGATCACCTCGTCCCGGTCTTTTTCCATCCCCGGACGCAGTGACACGGTCATACTCTGATAATCGATCGGACTTCCCAAGCCGTAAATGCAGCTCACACTCGAAATGATAATAACATCGCTTCTCTCCGTCAGCGCTGCTGTGGCTGAATGCCGCAGCTTGTCGATCTCATCATTGATCGCAGAATCCTTCTCAATATACGTGTCCGTAGACGGAACATACGCTTCCGGCTGATAGTAATCATAATATGAAACAAAATACTCCACAGCATTATTCGGGAAAAATTCTTTCATCTCCCCATAAAGCTGTGCCGCCAGCGTCTTGTTGTGCGCTATGATCAGCGTCGGCTTGTTCAGCTGCTGAATGACATTTGCCATGGTAAATGTCTTGCCAGATCCGGTGACACCAAGCAACGTCTCAAACTGATTGCCTTCCTGAAATCCTTCTACCAGTTCTGCGATCGCCTGCGGCTGATCGCCGGTGGGTTTGTATTGTGAAACTAATTCAAAATGATCCATGCAGACCTCCTGAGTGAACCTGATCTATCAATCTATCAACATCATAACTACTTGTAATGTTTTCGCTTTCTTAGTATTGTTACCCAACTAGTATATCATTCATAAAGAAAAAAGTACAGAGCAAATCGAATGTTTGTTCTGTACTTTTTTATGTTCTTTTATAATGCACTCTCAATTTGTCACATTTAGACTCATTCAAAAAGTCTCCTCTCATTCTCAATCAAATCTTCTACCAAATATTCTTTCCCCTGCGTATGAAGAACATCATAGCATTTAATGATGTAATTATCCAAAATTCCAGTTGAATTTAATATTTTATACACTTTGGCTGGAGACATCTTCCATTTATCTGCAAGACTATACAGCATGAAACAAGTATTTGCTTTTCATACACTATATTTTTTCAATTATTGTCAAAAAGCAGTTATCACTATTTTCATCTTTCCCCACATCCGCCAGAACCTTCGCGATGTCCGCATCCAAAACAGTTGACCGGTCCAGTATTTCCGAAGGCACATCAGCCTGCCCCTGATTTATGCAGATATAAAAAGCATTGCGCCAATTGTATGTGTACTGCCAGAAAGGATATTTGATAATACCCGGCGTATTATAGCCAACACCCAGTTCCAGGAAAACAACGTTCTTTCTCTTATTTTCAATAAGAAAGTTTTCATATTGTTCTGCTGCCCTGTCCCATCCGTCATCCTGCACAAAACTGGCATCCGCCCGCAGATTCATGCTCATCGGCCGGCCGCATTTCGGGCATTTGGGGATCAGTTCAGACGGTATTTTGGTTTTCAGGGAAATCCCCTGTTTTTTTTCGAGACCCTCTGCTGTTATCTCAAAGCCCTGACTCAGCACCATATTCCTGATCTGTTCCTCATTGTCATAAGTGATATGATGACAGGGTTTGCTGCATTGAAATAAGCCGTAATCTCCCTGCGTATAAAATAACCGTTCTTTGTCAAATCCAGCTTTCTGAAAGCAATGATCCACATTGGTTGTCAGGACAAAATAATCCTTATCCTTTACCAGTCCGTATAATTCTTCGTATACTGGTTTCGGCGGGTTCATATAACGGTTGATGTAAATATAACGACTCCAATACGCCCAATGCTCCTCCCGTGTCTCATACGAATAAAATCCGCCGGAATACATATCCTGAAAGCCATACTTCTCTACAAAATCATCAAAATATTGTTTCAATCTTTCCCCGTTATACAAGAACCCTGCTGAAGTAGAAAGCCCCGCGCCGGCTCCGATCACAACTGCATCTGCCTGCTGTATTTTTCGTCTTATATTTTTTACTCTACAAGCGTAGTCTTTATTTTCAGCACCATTTATTTTCTTTAATTCCATGCGGTATTGCCCCCTGTGTTTTTTTCTGAGAGATCATTTGAATTTCTCAGATTCTTTTTTTTATATTAACAGTCGGCGATCCCTATGAAAAGTACGCACCTTTTTGTGCCATAGTTACCAAAAAGATACTATAGTTTACGATTCTTTTATAATCCCCCATGCTTCGATCAGCCGATCCAAACTCCAGGCAGCATTCGCAGGACTTGTCGATGGCAGGCATACCGCCTCTCTTCCGATCACAGGCTGTAAATATCTTTTATAAAGCTGCTCCGCTTTTTTCCCATTTACAAAAATATGCTCGATCGATCCCTTTTCCAAAATATCAGACAGATCATTGACCACAACATTTTTAATGCTGCTGTCGGAAGAACCTTCAATGTCGCAAGATGCGATCACATCCCATACGGCAATATGATTTTTTCGCAGCAGCATCTCCTTTTCTACAATAGTAGACGGCACATTTTCTGCATATAACGCTGCTAGCACCCTCCAAAACCGATTCTGCGGATGTCCATAAAAGAACCCCTCTTCTCTGGATTTCACCGATGGAAAACTGCCAAGGATCAGTATGCGTGAGTCTTTATCATAAACCGGCTGGATCGGATGTTGGATCATTTTTGGTTCCTCCCTTTTGTGCTATTAAAATGCCTTTTTTATTTATAAAACTCTGTTCTTCTCAAATTGGTATAATTTTTACTGTTTCGTATTCTCTTCGCCTGTTCCAGATCCAATTCGGTTCGATACGCAGAAACATCCTGTCCCGGATACTGTGGAAAAAATTCGGTCAACTGTACTTCCGGAAATAAGATCAGATCTGCGTGGTGATCGGCTGCCTCTCTGACCGCTGCTATGCTTTTTTCTAAATTCATGTCTATCGTACCGGCATTTGCCATTTGGCACAGTGCATGTTTCATACGTGTTTTTACCTTCCAATCCTATTCTTTTCGCACTTCTAATCCCATAAGTGCCGCATAGTGTTTAATTTCAAATCTTCTGGTGCAATTTGTGAAAGTATTTTTATATGTTCCACTTCCCATGATTTTAAATTCTCTTCATTAAGAGAAGCCCCTATCCCTCGGCATGCTTTCAGTCGTCCATTCCAGGAATCTCTTGTAAAATGTACATTCAGCTTATATTCTTCATGGTGAATCACATCAAATGTTTCCTCCGGAAAATTTATCTTTTCCGTTGCAACTGTCCGATACTCAATATTCATGCCTCCCAATTTCATTTAAAATATTCTACCACACATTTTCTTCCTCTACAAACTGGGATTGAGATTTCATTTATTGTTTCCCTTCATATCCTTCTGTGTGCAGCCCTCTATGGTTGCTAAGAAAAACTTACTTATCTGGATCTGCCACCACGATTTGAAGTATCTCGTTCAGTCAGTATCTCATTATGTAAATCCGTATCAGGTGCCATCACAATATTCCACGCAACATTTTTCTTTAATGCCTGCTGGATATCTTCCAATGCTTTGAGAGCTGTTCCATAGGGAATCCTGTCACATTTTCTTAACACATACTGCCTCTGCATTGTTTCATATGCACTGATAATCAGTTTGTTATTCTTTATCCCCTCAAAAAATGTAAATTCTTTTGGTAACAATCCCGGAACTCCATCCAGTCTGCCTATTTCCTCTTTCATCCGGATATCAAGAAGCCTATCTAATGGTTCTTCATTGTTAATCAAAGAAATTATCTGTTTAAGTTTTCCCATGACTGCTAAATCATAAATATGTTTTGCAGCTTCAAATGCTCTGCTTTTTATTTCCGCTTTTCTGACATAAGCCTCTGCCGCAAAAAGCTTATCTACAAAGATTCTTTCCAATGTAATTGTTTGTACCCGAAATGGTTTTACATCATATATCTCTTCCAGAATCTTCTTCTGTTCTTCTGTTGCAAGCTCATATATCATAGCTGCAACTTCCATACTTGTAACAGGCTCACTTATAGTAAATGATGTTGCTTCAATCTTCAATTTTCCAAATCTTTGCAACACATCATCCCTATCATAATCTGTTACAGGTTTATAAGAATATACAGCTATAACCTCTGAACGATTTGTAACACCCTGACCTGCATCACGAGTTAGAGAAGTATATTTCTTTGTTGCTTTTTCCAGTCTTTTATCATTTTGTGTCCTACTGCATCCTCTTGTATCAACCGACAGATCAATATCTTCTGAAAACCTGTTTGTAGTGTGCAAAGCCTTATACAAAGCCGTTCCGCCTTTAAAGTATGCAAGAAGTCCTTCTTCCTGCTTTTGGGCTAATTCTTCTAACATCAATACTACATAATAGTCTTTTTCAAGTACATCAAGACGATATCCTGTTTTTTCGTGAATATCATTTATAAGCACCCGGAATGCATTTACATCTTCGTGTAATTTCATTATCGTCCTCCTGCCACATGAGCTAACTGTAAAATTGTATTACGATTATAATAATTATTGGCTAAAGCAAGCAGTCTGACATATTCCAAGCCTAATCGTTCAATGTACTCACCAAGGATTCTATATGGATGTTCTACATCTACAGGAGCATTATCAAGCATATCCAACACATCAAGCATCTTCAGATATTGTTTATTATCTGCGTTAATCTCAACCTTTGGAGGTCGTACCACAACCCCCAACTTCTTATCCATTCTTGCACAGTCACCTGCTTTATTAGTTGCCAGAATTCTTTCGTTTGGCATCTGTGTTGTAAGCCCCAGCCTGTGTAATACAACTAAGCCTGTTTCATACCCGTTGTCATTCTTCAAATATTTATCTTCTATAAGTTGTTCCTTATCAATGCCTGTTTCACCGAATGGAGTTATTGTCACACGATAATAAATCCCTTTCTGATAAAACCGCAATTCAGGGATTATTTTTCCATCCATGATGCGCTTACATGCAACGGATACTGCTCCTGCTGCCTTCTTTAATGGTATATTATATGTCTCTGCCACACATCTGCTGATTTCATGTGCATAGATAGGTTTTCCTGTATCCTGATTTGCTATCAACTCACATACATATTCTACATATGGCTTATTCATATAATCTCCTCCTGTCAGAAATATTTTTTTCGTTTTTCAAATTAATTTCTTGTAATTATTATATCATTTGTTGATATAATGTCAACGAAATTATTTTATCATTTCCGTTTTAAATATTTCTATATATTACTATTATTCCCAACAAAAATATACAATATTCCAAATCAAATATTTAATATGCTGCCTGTTTAGAAATTATCTAAATAACTTTATTATCTGTAAAAATAGCAGGAAACCAACCTTTAAAGCGTCCAGCACACAACGTTCACACTCATCTTTTGTAACCTGATATACGCCATAGCCAAGCTGTGGCATTTTGACACCATTGCTTAATGTAATATATTCCATCTGTTTTTTCCTCCTGTTTGTTGATTCATTTTTTCTAGTACGCTATAATCCTATCAGTCGGGAGTAACTACCGGTCAAGTGTTTTTTTGAATTGAAATCATATTATTTAGGAGGGTACTATGTATTCCATGAAAGAAGCCTGCGAATTAAACGATATGACGTATGAAAATCTAAAATTTTACTGTAATGAAGGCCTTATCCCGAATGTGAAAAGAAATAAAAGAATATCTTGCCCTTTGTCTGGAAGGAGAAAAAACGATTCCAGAGCGAAAAATATTACCCTGCACACATTCAGCCGAATATCCGTCTTGATCCGCTCTTCGTCCGGATAGAAATGTCCCCATTGTGTAGGATTCCCGGATTGTATCATATAGTCCTGTGCATAATGGTATATCTCCATAATTGGTTCAAGATCCGCCATATCCGCATTTCTCACACTTAACATATACTTTCCTCCGCAAAATATCAAAGTACATCGGTCGCTTAAATTCGTTTCTAAAATCCCAACACATCATTTACCAGGATCACATGAATTCTTCCCTGGTGCCGGGAGTATCTTGTGATCAGAAACTGACAACATAACGTGTCTGGAGACTTGCAGTCCGCACATGCTCCTGTCACCCGGCAGGGCGTCTTAACATCAAATCTCTGCGCATTTGCCGGAGCCGCCACATTTCTAGCGCGCTTCATTGCTTCATCCAGATCGGAGCAGACTTTATTCATCCCGACAATAAATACCACTTTCTTTGGTCCCTGTGCGATACATGAAACTCGATTGGAGTTCCCGTCAATATTTACCATGATCCCATCCTTTGTCATTGCATTGGCGCTGGACAGAAAAACATCGGCATCATAAGCAGCCATCAAACTTTCTCTTGGTGTCATCTGCGAGCGGTCAATATAGTTATAATCTCCCTCTTCCAATGCCTCTATCAATCCAATATCATGCGCACTCTGGCAGCCGCCCATTGCAACTGTGCTTTTCTTTCCGATCAATTCCAGTGCCTGCCTGACTGCCGCCTCTTTGTCCTCTGCATAGTAACCTGACATATTTCTCGATTCCAAGCCTTTGATCACCGTCTGTGCTAAGATTTCATTTCTTTTCCTCATATTTTCATTCATTTCTTTATCCTCCAATCGCATAATCAGATCCATTGTCTATTCTTGTACTGACTTTCTTTTATCGCCTGTATCATCTTGTTCTCATCGATCGGCTTTGTAAGATGTTCATTCATTCCGGATATCCTACTGTCATTCCGATACCGGTATCCGAACAAACAAACCCACAAACTGCCCTGTGATCCTCTGTATACTTTTCTTTACACCATACCCGAATGCTTCCACCCGGATTGGTAAACTTCAATGCATTTTTTGATACGATGGTAAGCACTCGTTCCAGATAAACCGGATTTCCATAAAGATACATATGATTGAATTCGGAGTTTTCCCAGTCTACAACAAAATCAATGCCTTTTTCTGCCGCCTCCATCTGCTTTTCGGTATTCGACCGGTTTAATAGCTCTGCCAGATTGAATGCAATTTTCTGCTCCGTGTATTCTTCCGATTCCAGCTTGCTCATCGCCAGAATGTCATCCACAAGTGACACGAGATATTCTGCAGATAATTTAATCTTATCCATACATTTTTTCTGCATCTTCGTATCTTTGGGATTGCTTTCGGCAAGATCGATCATTCCCACGATCCCATTGATCGGTGTTCGGATATCGTGACTCATATTGGATAGAAATCTTGTTTTGTATGCCGCATCTTTTCTCGCTTCATCGACCTCATATAAGAGTGTCTGCTCTTTTGTTTTTTCATCCCCAATACTCCGGATCACACTGATAGCGTGTGTCAGATTTCCATTTTTATCCCGCTTATTTTCGATGAATCTTAATTTATGCCAGTTGCCATCTGTCATTTTATATTCCATCGCAATCGTTTCTTCCTGTTTCATTCTCTTGGCAAGCGTCGATATATCTGAAAATTTGAGATATGCCTCCTGGTACTCTTTGGCAACATAATTTTCACACATCTTTTTGTTTAATTCATACATATTTCCCGATTTCGGATACCGGGTTTCATCATTGCTGTTATTTGAAATCTCCTCATAATAGGTTCGTTTTTCCTGCCGCGAAATGCTCTGATAGTGAAAGGTAAATTTATCATTGTGCATGAGCACATCTTTCATGTTCTCACATAGAAGCCGATTCAAAAATTCCGCTCTGTCCTGGTCGGATATAAACGCATCTGTGTATACCCGGCAGAACTCATCAAACGTATCATATACGCGTAAATGATCCCCCTCACTGATTAATTCTGTTGCATTTGTATTTTGATTTAGTCGCAAAATCTCATATTTACCGGAATTCAGTTCAATATGATACAACGATACATAATCCGCGGACAATTTATTAATAACATAATTCTGTCTATCTTCACTATCATAAGAATCAACGGTATCTTGCGCTTCTTTGTCATTGATCATGATCGAACAGCACCTCGACAACACTATATGCTACCGGGCTGTTGTCATATATTTCAAAATTAATTTTTTTCTTCTCGTAAGGCATAATCATTCTCCTGCTGTTGCGCAATATAAAAGACCATCTGTAAAAATGCTGGTTGCACTTAAACAGACGGTCTTCAAAGGATTCACTTCCTAAAAGATCGTAAAAAACGCAACCGGCTGTCATAGCCCGAATCCCATTCAGACCTTAGACCCATATGGCTTTGTGTCCCCGTTTTTCAGCGGGTTTACCTACTATTCACTTAGAATAACAATATTATATGCTTGTGACCCATTGATGTCAACCACACATTGAGAGTCACTTCATAGCAGCCCATACGTTTTGCCTCTTCTTTCACATAAGAAAACAAATGCTCTCCGACATGCTGTTCCCTCAACTGACAAAACGCATAGCCAAGGCAGAACTCATTCTCGTCTACCGCTACATAACCCGGCTTGTTTTCGTCTTTTAACATCTGCCTGAGTTCCTCTTCGGTATATTTGGTCGTTCCCGGAATGAATATATCCGGTCGGATCTCTGCGTGGATCTGAAGCACCTAACCCAATAATGCCATCAACCGGGCCACTCGACGACACACTGATCAGGATCACATTTTCCAGCTCCATAGTTTGTCGCAGCAATCGGCTGTATCGACTGCCATCGCCCGGTTTGGATCGTGATCCGCACGGACAAAGATTGCAATATAAAAAGAAAGCCAGATAAGAAATCATCTTATCTGGCTCATGTTCATCATGTCCTTCCGGGAATCTCAAAAAGCTTTGAGACACCTTGCAAGGCACATCCTCTGTGCCGTCCGACTTTTGACTATTATATCAGATCTCCGAAAATTGTCAAGATTCCTGGATCTTCTTTTTCAGCTCCTGTTTCGCCGCCTCAAGCTGATTGTCATCCGATTTGCCTATGCTGCCGGTAAGTTCCACTTTTACATCCGGTGTAAGACCGATCTCATGTATGCAGCGGCCACTAGGAAGATAATACCGGGCTGTCGTCAGCTTTACGCCTCCACCAACGGCTTTGTTCAGGGTGAATACACTTTGAACAATTCCTTTTCCAAAACTCTGCGTTCCCACAAGCGTAGCTTTTTTCAGGTCCTGCAAAGTCCCGGCAAAAAGTTCGGATGCACTGGCACTTGAACCATTGATCAGGATCACGATCGGCTTATCATAAGACTGTTTGTCTGTAGCGGAAAATTCTCTGGTCTGATCTTTTCCTTTTTCAGAAAACATTTTTCCAGCCGGAAGAATGCGATCCAGCATCGTAACACAAGTGTCCAGATTACCACCGCCATTGTTCCGCAGATCCAGGATCAGTCCTTTCGCTCCCTGCTTATCCAGCTCATCAATCGCCGTTTCAAACTGACTTTCTGTCGCGTGGTTAAATCCGCTCACAGCGATATACCCTTGCTGATCCTCCAGCATTTTATACTGAACCGACACGGTGGTGATCGTCTCGCACGTCATCGTAAATTCTTTTTCCGTTTTTTCTTTATTTTCCGTTCTTTCAACCGTGATCGTTACCTGTTCGCCCTTGTTCTTCTTTACAAGTGCTACCGTATCATTCAGTGAAAGTTCTCTGACATCTTTCCCATCCACCTTGATGATCACATCATTTTTCTTGATTCCCGCTTTTTCTGCAGGTGCATCTTTTTCCATATCGGCAACAATCTTTTCTTTGGTATCTGAGTTATACTGAAGCGTCATTCCAACCCCGCAGAACACACCATCTGTTCCTGCCTGCGTCTCTTTCATCTCTTCTTCCGTGATATACGCAGAATAACGGTCACCTAAAGCTGATATCATTCCTTTTGCAGCCTGATCCGCCATATCTTTCTTGGAAACATTTCCCAGTATATATTTGCTGTCCACATATTTCTCAATGACAGCTGCTTTTTTCGAAACATTTTTCACAAACGAAGACTGCCAAAAGCTGGGAATCGCACCGATCAGCTGCAAGATCAAAAACACGGTCACGCAACACATCACACCGGTAAAAAGCCCCATAACATAGCATCGTTTTGCTTCTCGATTATTCAAACTATCTCCCTCCATATCAGTTTCTTTATGGTTTCGATACATAGCTGAACGGATTCACATAACTTCCATTCTTCGAAACACCAAAATGCAGATGAGAACCGGTGGAAATACCTGTCGAACCCACATATCCGATCGTCTGGCCTTTCGTTACTTTGTCACCCTCACTCACCGCAAGACGGGAACAATGCATGTACACCGTATATAAACGGCTGCCATGTGAGATCATAATATAATTGCCCGCGCTGGAACTATAGGTAGCCGTTACCACGGTACCGGCCCCGGCTGCCACGATCGGCGTTCCCGACGCGATCGCAATGTCAATCCCCTTATGATAACTGCTGGCTCCTGCTGTAGGACTGCTGCGATGTCCGAATTGAGAAGAAACCCTGCCGCCGGAATTTAACGGCCAACGAAGGGTACCGTCTCCACCGGAATTGCTGCTGCCCTCTGCGTTCTGTGCATCGATCTCGGCCTGTTTTTTCTGCAATAACGCCTCAACCGCTGCCTCCGCTTTCGCCGCCTGGGCAGAATACTCATTTGCCTTTTTCTGATTATTCTTTAATGATTTTTCATAGCTTGCCAGCTCTTTTTTCTTGTTTTTTTTCAGTTGAGCTATCGAATCTTTTTCCTGTTTATAATCTGCTTCATACGCTTCTAGCTGCTCCATCTGCTTCTGCGTCTGATCTGTTTTCGTTGCAATCTCGTCTTTCGTTTTTTTGTACTCAGTAAATATGTTCTTATCATAGTCACTGATCTTCTCTACATATTCGGTACGATTGAGCAGATCTCCCATGTTTTTGGAACCAAAGATCATATCAAGATAATCCTGATTTCCATTTTCATACATGTATTTTATGCGGCGCTTCATCGTATCATACTGTTTTCCCGCCTCTTCTTTTGCTTTTTCGAGTTCAGCCTGGTTTTTCTCTAACTCTTTTTTCGTCTCCTTCAGCTGCTTGCCAACGGTCTCCAGTTCTTTCTCCAGTTTTTCTGTCTTTTTGTCCAGTTTTTCAATATACTTGAATGTATCTTCTTTATCGCTCTCCATGTCTTCAATTTCTTTTTGAAGATTTTCTGCTTTTTTGATATGCTTTGCGAACCTCTTCCGCATTTTTGATCTTGCTGTCATAATTGGTCGCAGCAAAAGAACTGGTAAATACACTGCCTACCAGACAAAACATGACTATGATCGCAAGTAACCGTTTCCCTCGCATAGAAGCCTCCTTATATATTAAGATTTCTGCGAACCGTAATATAACTTCCCACTAAACCGATTCCCACTCCAACGAGCAGAGAAACCGGTACCAAAACACCAAAAACCTGTCCCGTCGTAAGGAACGATAAATTATCTGTGAATATAGAAAATCTTGTCGTGAGATACCCAATGATCCGGCTGTATGCAACTGCCAGTATAATGAGTGGCAGTGCTGATCCGATCATTCCGATCACCACGCCTTCAACAATAAACGGAGACCAGATAAAAGCATCCGACGCTCCCATCAACCGCATGATCGCTATTTCCGGTTTACGCACGGTAATACCGGTCGCAATCGTCGAATGGATCAAAAAGATTGCTACCAGCAACAAGATCAGAATCAGTACCGCCGATGCAGCTCCAACCAGATTGCTGACATTCGACAGACTCTTTGACACTTCTGCCGAACGTTTCACCTCACGGACTCCCACTACCGTTTTCAAGTATTCTACAAGTGTATCCTGATCCTTGATACTTCGTAAATACACCTCATATGATGCGGAATCTTCCAGTGGATTTTCATCCCCAAAACTTTCGACTAGTTCCGGTTCATCTGCAAAATTTTCTTTTTTAAATTTCTCCCATGCCTTTTCCGCCGATATATACTCGACATGATCTACCTCTGGTCTGGCTTTGATCGCATCTCCGATCAGCTGGATCGTCTCCTCCGATGCCCCCGATTCAAAGAATACGGACAGTCCTACCGAGTTTTCCGCCTCTTTTATGATATAGCGGAAATTTCCAATTGCAAAATAAAATAACCCAAACAAAAACAGACATGCTGCCACCGTGCCGATCGAAGCAAGCGTGAACATTCTGTTTTTCTTTAAGCTCTTAAAACCCTGTTTTATGCTGTATAATATCGTATTAATGGTCTTCATACATGTATCCACCTTTTTGTTCATCGCGTATCAGTTTTCCACTGTCCAATGTGATCACGCGCTTTTGCATAATATCAACAACATCGTTGTTGTGCGTTACTACTACAACTGTAGTGCCAAGTTTATTGACCTCGGAAAGCAGATTCATAATATCCCATGCGGTTTCCGGATCCAGATTTCCGGTAGGCTCATCCGCCAGCAAAATAACCGGCTGATTTACAAGGGCTCTGGCAATGGCAACTCGTTGCTGCTCTCCACCAGAAAGTTCCCCGGGATACGCATTTTCTTTCCCCTTTAATCCCACTGTTTCTAAAATGATCGATACATTTCTCTGTGTATCGCGCTTACCCATACCAATGATCTGCTGCGCGAACGCTACGTTTTCATAAACAGTTTTGTTTTTCAAAAGACGGAAATCCTGAAATACAACACCAATCTTTCTGCGATACAGAGAAACTTGTTTGCGTTTTAAATTTGTGACCTGTCTTCCCCCCACATACAGCTTGCCTTCCGATGGATCCAGTTCTTTTAAAAGCAATTTAATAAAAGTGGACTTTCCCGATCCACTTTTACCCACAATAAATACAAACTCACCTTTTTCGATGCGCAGGGAAATATCCTCCAACGCATCTACTCCGGTAGAATATTGTTTGCTAATATGATCCAAGGCAATAATCGGTATATTTTTTACTGATGTCTCCATCTTTGCACCTCAACCTTTTCTTAATACTCCATCTTTTCCAGATAATCCATATATTTCACAACCATAAGAGCAATCCGGAACGTGATCGCATCTTCAAAAATACGCAGATCCAGTCCTGTGCTCTTCTGCAGTTTGTCCAAACGATATACCAGTGTATTTCGATGAATGTATAACTGGCGTGAAGTCTCTGACACATTCAGATTGTTCTCAAAGAACTTGTTGATCGTAGTCAACGTCTCTTCATCGAACTGATCCGGCGTATTCTCTCCAAATATCTCCTGGATAAACATCTTGCACAATGGCAGTGGCAATTGATAGATCAGACGGCCAATGCCCAGGTTGCTGTACGCCATAACCCGGTGATCATTGTAGAAAATTTTGCCGACATCCAACGCCATCTTTGCCTCTTTATAAGAGCGGGATACGTCTTTGATCTCCTCCACGATCGTGCCGTATGCCACATGTACACTCGCCATCGCCTCCGTGTTCAGCATATCAACGATCACCTGTGCAGTCTTGTCCAGATCCTCGTATGTCTCATTTGGCGCCAATTCTTTCACCAAAATAATATTTTTCTCATCTACTGCTGTAATAAAGTCCTTCATGCCACCGGCAAACAGACTTCTCACAGTCTCCAGTGCTCCGGTATCTTTTTCCTTGCTTGTCTCAATAATATAAACAACACGGCGTGCACTCAATTCAATGTGCAGCTTTTTTGCCCGGTTGAAAATATCGACTAAAAGCAGGTTGTCCAACAACAGATTCTTGATAAAGTTATCTTTATCATATCTTTCTTTATAAGCCACCAAAAGGCTCTGTATCTGGAATACTACAATCTTGCCGATCGTATAAGCATCCTCAGAAGATCCTTTCACGATCACTACATATTCCAACTGATTTTCTTCATATACTTTAAAAAATTGATGTCCCTGCAATACCTGGCTGTCCGCAGGAGATTCTACAAAAGCTTTTACATTATCATCCATCTGAATGCTTCCGATCGTTGTCTCAGCTAATACATTTCCCTCTGTGTCCAGCACAGCCATATCTAATTTCGTAATTCCATTTACCCCATCCAGGGTCGTCTGTAAAATCTGATTTGATATCACGATAATACCTCCTGCTTCTCTTTGTAAACTCCATCTCCGTTATTCTAGCATTTTTTCCCGGAAAAGTAAAGAACCCAGAGGTCTGCAAATACAAGCCTCTGGGTCTTTTCAAGCAACTCAAACTATATCTTAGTTGCAAATAGTCTCTTCAGTTTCTTTGTCGAACAAGTGAATCTTAGATCCGTCGATCGCAATCTTGATCGTATCTCCTGGACGAGCAGTTGTACGTGGATTTACACGAACAGTAATATCAAAGTTGTCTACAGTGAAGTATAAGAATACTTCTGCACCAAGCATCTCATAAACCTTAACAGTAGCCTCTAAAGCAGTGTCAGGAGAGCTGCTGATAAACATCTCTTCATCTTTGATATCTTCTGGACGAATACCAAATGTAACAACTTTGTCTTTGTATCCTTTTTCAATCAAAACTTTTGCTTTGTTCTCTGGAAGCTTAATGCTGTTTGTACCAAAGGAAAGAAGGATATCAGAACCAGATGAAACAACTTTTGCATCGATGAAGTTCATCTGTGGAGATCCGATAAATCCAGCAACGAACTTGTTGTCTGGTCTCATATACAGATCCAATGGGCTGGATACCTGCTGTACAACACCGTCTTTCATAACAACGATACGAGTACCAAGTGTCAACGCCTCTGTCTGGTCATGTGTTACGTAGATGATCGTTGTCTCAAGTCTCTGATGTAATTTGGAAATCTCAACACGCATCTGAACACGAAGTTTTGCATCCAAGTTGGACAAAGGCTCATCCATCAAGAATACTTTAGGGTTACGAACGATAGCACGACCCATAGCAACACGCTGTCTCTGACCACCGGACAAAGCCTTTGGTTTACGGTCTAACAAATGCTCAAGGTCAAGGATCTTAGCTGCTTCATGTACAAGACGATCGATCTGATCTTTTGGAGTCTTTCTCAGTTTCAAACCGAATGCCATGTTGTCATATACTGACATATGTGGGTACAGAGCGTAGTTCTGGAATACCATCGCGATATCACGATCTTTTGGCTCTACGTCATTTACGAGTTTGTCATCAATCCAAAGCTCACCGCTGGAAATCTCTTCCAGACCAGCGATCATACGAAGTGTAGTAGACTTACCACATCCAGATGGTCCTACGAAAATGATAAACTCTTTGTCTTCAATCTCTAAGTTGAAATCCTTTACAGCGTGGAAGCCGTTTGGATAAACTTTGTTAATGTTCTTTAGTGATAAACTTGCCATTTTATGTTCCTCCTGGAAAAATTAAATTGTTTGCTAAAAACATCTAAAGGTTAGTATATACTATTTGTCCCAAAAACTCTATATTCAATTTCCATAAAGAATGACTTGAACTTTTGTGTAAATTGCATAACATCATTAACATTTTTTATTTTCCATCAAATCCCTCTCCCATAACCTCTCTCGCATCAGATATGATCACGAACGCTCTCTCATCCATATTACGCACCATCTGAAGAACTGGAACCAATTCTTTTCTCGATACCGCACACAAAAGAACCTGCCTGTCTGCTCCCGAATACATTCCTCTTCCCTGCAATGACGTCACTCCTCGATCCATTTTCCGCATGATCCCTTCTGCGATCTCTTCCGGCTTCCCGGATATAATATAGAGCATTTTTGCAAACGATAATCCCTCGATCATACGATCGATGACTTTTGAGGTAACAAAAACAGCCACAACCGAGTACATTCCCACAGAGGCTCCAAAAACCAGCATGCCCGCGCCGACGATCACGCCATCGATCAGCGCCAGCGCTGTGGACGCTTTTATGTTAGGGAACCAGTGATGGATCAGCGAACTGAGAAGATCCGAACCACCCGTAGACGCCCGTTGCGACATCACAATGCCAAGTCCTGCTCCATTTAAAGTGCCACCTACCAGTGCCGCCATCAGATAATCTTCGCCTCCTGCCTGTAAAGCCGGCAACAATTCCAGAAAAGCGGAAAAGAATACCGTCGCAAACAGCGTTTTTCTTAAGAAGGCACTTCCAAACTCTTTTTTTGCCAGTAAGAATAAGGGAAGATTTAACACAAAGGTGATCAATCCAAGTGGAACCGGTAAAAACTTTCCTATAATAATGCCCGCACCGGAAAAGCCTCCGGTTACCATCGACATTGGCTCATATATGAAACGAACTCCCATTGCCATAAAAAAAGTTCCTACCACCAGCAGGATGTAGGAACTCATCGTCTTTTTCATGTCCTATATTACCTTTCCAGTTTTTTCTTAGTAATATAGTCCTCCATTTTTTGTTTAAATATTCGTCTTCTGAAAAAATGCGTGTATGGAAAACGCACAAACATGCGATAAAACCCGCCAAGATGAAGTCTGCGGAGCACAACGGGAACATGTACATTTTCTTTCAGGATCATTGGCATGATACTGCCGCACACAAGACACAGTTTCGCATTCAATCTTGCCTTATTTCGTGAGATCCACTCCTCCTGCTGTGTACTGTCCATGGACAATACCACAATGTCGGGAAGTTTCATATTAATATCATTGACAATGCTCTCTTCTGTGGTATCATCGGTGGCAATACAGACTCCGAGATTTTTTTCTTTCGGAAAATGACGGTTCCAATAAGAGCTGACCGTTTTTGCTTCTTTTTCATTGCGAAGTATAAAATAGAACGAACGCTCTGCTAATTCTAACGGTTCGACAAGGGCAAACACCGATTGATAATTCACTGCCATGCCACCGGTTTCCAATACATCCACATGATGAGCAGATAAGATCGCCCGTTCCCCCGGAAGTACCATATCCGCTTCTTTTAATTCATTTTGCACTAGTTCATTCTCATCATAGGTATCAATATAATCCAGCGATATCATATGCACAACATTCAGGTAGTCATTAGCGAGATACCCTGCAATCTCATGTTCCAGTGTTTCCTGTGTCAAAAGATCCACTTCCAACCCCATAATCTTCACTCTGGTCCCCATGTGAGTCACCTTCTTCCATTCATTTTCGCTCCCACAAAAATAAATATAACGCCAAATTAGTTCAGTGCATCTTCTGTCCCCAATAAAATCTCAATATCTGCCCCATTTGTCATTTCCTCCTGTTTCACAATCGAGGCATTTTTGAAAAAGCTCTTCAGCTCTTTTGCCGCTGCTTTATTCTTTGTATAAATCGTAGTCGACGTCTGTTTGATTCCCTGATAATTGCCAACTCCGATCACATTCCATCCCTGTGCCTTCAGTTTTTCCTGATAAGCAGAAGCCAGACCATCAATCCCCGTTCCATTGGTAACCTGTACTTTATACTTGGTAATATCCGTCGTAAGGCTTGTCTCTCCCTGCTTGCCGGAGAATGGTTCTGATTCCCATATCTTATTTACCAGACTGGTGTTTTTCTTGTTGTCCAGCAAAAATCCATCCGTCGACTGGGTTCCTTTTACCCGGTAAGTACGGATATATTCTGTATTAACTTTCTGAAAAGCCTCCGCGTATCCCTGTTTCTGACTCAACGTAAGATCTGAGATCATATCGTCCCAGCTGTTTTTCATCAGTTTGCTCATTGCCTTTGCATCCTTGCAGGCTTTCATCTTGCCGATCAAGGTCTGGCTCAACGTGTATTTTGGCTTTTTCTTTGTCCCTGCATTTTCGAAATACTGGTCAAATTTATCCGAAGAAATTGCGGTAAAGTAGCCAATGTCCACATTCCACTCTTCCTGCAGGATCTTGATGCCATACTCATATGCCACATCCCCGGAAAAATACTCGTTGATCTCTGACATAACGGCCACCTGCGGCACTTTCTGGCTTACCTGTAACAGTTCTTCATACGTCGAAGCACTCATCGTGATCTTGGTGTCTGCCGGCACGGTAATATACGCAAGATTGGAGGACGACTTGTCCAGAAGCTCCAGCACCATAGTCTTGATCTTCTTTGATTTTGCATCATAGCAATAAATCAGATTTGCCGATTCATTTCCTGCATTTACATCAATGACATGTTTATATGTTGTACTCCGCTCTGTTCTTGCTGTCTGACGATAGTACAACATCGTGAGATAATATCCCAGCACTCCTGCTGCCGCCAGCAAAGCAATGATTCCTAACGTCTTAAAAAAACAGGTAAAAATGATCTTAGCAACACTGCGTTTTTTCATTTTGTCCTCCGTAATCTCTATCCTCTTTTTTATACATGTCATTATATTATAGCAGAAAGTTATGGATTATACAACTGTTGCAACCGCATTGTTTGTAGCAAGTGTTCGTTGGCACTTTTTTTGTTTTCCACGGAATTGCTGGAATCCATAGGAATGAGCTGCGAACATTTGCCACAACCCTTCATTCCACCCTCAGTTTTCTTTATCTTATAACCACATTTAGAAATGCCTTTCCAGTTGTCATATCATCAAAACTGGTTCCTTTACTCGCCTTTTTCTGTACCCGGTATTTCTTTTGTTTGTTCTTCATCTTATGATATGGACATTCAGCCATAGTTATATTTAGAAATACCCCTTTTTTTATATAATTATATAGTGTAGTCAGACAAATCTTAGTATCAAATTTCAAATGCTGTCGTTCAATCTCTGCCAGTGTTACCGCCGGAGAATATTTGTTTTTAACAATCTGCTTCTCAACGAATTGTAAAAAAGCATAATCATTACCAATCTTTAACGGTCTGCCTTTTTCTTTCTGATTTATTTCCGCTCTGTTCTGCGCCAAATCGGCACTGTATATTGTTTTCTCTGACCAATCAGAACCGTTTCTCTTTACTGTCTTTCCTCTTTTCAACTCTCGGTAAATAGTGCTCTGATGCACCCCCAATATATCTGCAATCTCTCTGGCACTATGTTTGGCCATATGTAATGCTTCTATTTTTAGTCTTTTTCCCCTAGTTAAAATCTTATAGCCTTTCCCCATGACATCACCCTTTATATGTATTGAGCCAAGGCTTCTGCCCTGGCTCTGTGTTTTATTTTAATACAATTTCATTTGTTCCCTCTGAAAGTGGTTTTGGTATAAATTCCATTCTTTTTGCCTTTTCAATCCCATTAGGAGCATAGCGCTCATATATCACATATGTTTGCCCCTGAATTATTGGCATAGTTACTGTTTTTTTCATACTACCATTGAACTCCCAACTTCTAATCGTATCATATTTATTTTCGTTATTATATATAGAAAATTCAGTACCTGTAATATAAGTATTTGCAGTCTCATTAAATCTTCTAACTGTAATTTGTGCATATTTTTTTTCATACGGAAGCCATTCAACATCTGACACACTACTCAACTTAATCTTTCCATATAATTTGTTCAAGTTAATCAGTTCACTAGAAGTTTGATATGAAAAAACCGTAACCCAATAATCATCATAACATGCAATAGCACAACATTTGTATTCATCTGAAATCATATTTTTATAATGACCGCTGCTTTGTTTCCATGCATTAACAACCTTATTCGGTAAACTATATCCAGCAGCAATGTTCTCGCCCATTATAAATGTTGTCCCAAATAAATCAACTTTCGCAGTAGATCCAAAATGCGAAAAATTCTTTTTTATCTCCCTAGCTCGAATCTTTGCCAAGTCATACATTTCATCCGACCACTCCAGAGCAGACACTCCCGCTTCTTTCCGGTACTTGTTCTGTAGCGCAAACGCTTTCTTGGCTTTTTGTTTTGCAGCCTTGCTATTAGCAATCTCCAGATATGTTGTTACCTTTACCTTGTATTTAAGTGTTTTATATTTCTTTTTTGTGGTATAAGCCTTTACCGTAACCAGTGTTGTTCCTTTCTTTTTGCTAGCAATCTGGATAAATCTTCCCACTTTTGGATCTTTTCCAAGCTTTACTTTTACAACTCCTTTTTTGCTGTATTTTACCTTGATCTTCTTTATCTTTAACTTGCGAAACGTAAAACACTGATTCTCGCCTTTGATCAAAGTGACATTCGTAGTCTTTACTTTCTTGCTTTTAGCCTGCACTTGAACCGGTTCAGCCAAACTGAACACAACCGAAAGTGCCAATGCCATACATCCTGCTTTTTTCATCCATTTCATCATAATAAATCCCCCTATGCTTTTCGCTATTCTCTATTTTTTACCTCGATTCCGGTATGATCCATCTCGATCAGGCATGTACAATAATCAAGCATGACCTGAAAAAACACCTGTGACATCTTGCAGTGCTGTTCCTCTGCCACCTTTTCCAGTGCTGCCTTTTGATCCAAATCTATATGTACCTTGTACATGCAGTCTCTCTTCCCTTCCAAGGGGTCATTTGTGACCCCCTAGCAGTTTTTCAATCTGTCTGATATAAAAATAATATTTCTCTAACTTCTTTTCGTCAAGGGAAATCTCATCTTCCTGAAGCAATTCTATAACCTTATTCACATCTTTCTGGAACATTTCTTCTGTAACAGTGGTAACCTTTTTCGGTTGTTTTTCTTCGCTTTCAGCTTCTGCTTCCTCGCCTGATTTAACACGCTTTACATATTACTTTCATAAGAAAAAGTCTGTCCTCCCGCAAACGCGAGTCAGACAGACTTTTTTGAATTTATGCAGTTTCATGGTTTTTAACTTATATCAATGGTTACTGTTTCGCTGTCAGCTGAGCCTCTAATTCTTTAATACGGGCATCTTTCTCCTTTGTCATTTTCTCAAATTGAGCATTCTTCTCCTGAATCATAGCTAACTCTTTGTCCCTGTCCAAAAGTTCCTGTTTCAATGCTTTTTCCGTTTCTTTCAGCCGTTCAATCTCCTGATCCATGCTGTCCACATATTCTTCTACCGTTCCCTCAGATAACAACATCGGCTCCACCTCCATTCGATTCAATGTCAGAAAATCCCGAAGGTGATCTTTGGCAATGCAATAATC
>CAKREC010000001.1 GCA_934316925.1 uncultured Eubacterium sp. | reverse complement strand
GCTGCTGCACCCTGTCCAGCGGCATTTCCCTGTCCGATACCAGTACCGATACCGGCAATAACTGCTATTCCTGCACCAATTGCTGATGCTGCTTTAATAATTGCTAATTCCATAATTTTTACCTCACTTTTCTTTTTAATTAATCAGTTTCTGCTGCATTGGCTACAAATACCATTGTCAGCATCGCGAATACGTAAGCCTGCAATGCTCCGGCAAACACATCCAGGTAAGCGTGTAATGCTGCTGGCCAGGCAATCAAAGCCAATTTCGGCAATAAGCCATAGATAAGTGCCATCATCATTGTTCCTGATAAAATGTTTGCAAACAAACGCAGTGACAACGATACCGGTGTGGCTAACTCACTAATTACATTGATAGGGAAGAATAAAAAGATTGGTTCAAATAATCCCTTCAAACGGCCCCATTTCTGGTATTTAATACCCTGATACTGGATCATGACAAATGTGATCAATGCCAGCGGTAAGGTAATACCAAAATCAGCAGTAGGTGGTCTGAGACCAAACAATCCTGACAAGTTACATGTAAAGATCAGCACAAAGATCACCGCGATATAATTGCGGAACTTCGGTGCCAGTGTACGACCCATATTGTCAAGAACAAGCTTATCGACTGACTCAACCGCAAGTTCAACCACATTTACAATGCCAGTGGGAACCTCTCTGGGGTCTGACTTCTTGATCTTCCGATTGACAACAATCGCAAAAATCAACAGGATCACGGTAACGATTGCCAGGCATACATGGCTGGTAGTAATGTATACTGTTGCTCCGCCCATCTGGATCGGCAGATAACCATGTACATAAAAATCTACTTCCACGCTCTCACTCTCCTTTCGTATTTTTATATATAAAGCATCATCTCTATTTAGATTCTGCCTTATCAGCATTTTTATTCTTTTGTTTTTCCCATAGTGGAATAAATAACGGAGAAAACTTTCTTCCAAATAATCCCAGCAAAACAGCGAATGGATTGATATAATCCCACAAAAAAACAGCTGCCATCAGCACACCGATCTCAATCGCGCTGCGAAGGATCGACATCGTTCGACTGTGCTGAATGGCTTTATTTTGCTCCAAATCGAGCTCAATGTCAAGTGAATAATATAAATGAAGCATCAGTAAACTAGCTACCACACTTCCCAGTATTTCCCCAAAAACAAAGGAAATCCGGTTCGATGTTAAAAATATTCCGACCAGGATCTCGACTCCTGCCAGGATCCAGATTCCGGCAATGATCTGCTTGAGATTACGCTTCGCCATCTCCATCGTGAGTTTCCTCCTCTGACTTTCCCGGTTTATACACACCGGTCAAAACCAATATGCTTCGCAAAGAAGCCAGGATCCCGATCACCAGCATAATCAGGATAAAAAAATGTGTTCCCAGCAACTGATCGAGATAATATCCAATTGCAAAACTGACTCCCATGCACACCATGATCGCAAGTCCCAGCTGCAAGATCATCGAAAAAGCATAGACCAGTTCTTTTTTCACATTTCCTTCATCCCTTTTTCTCATAATTCTCTCGCCTTCTTCACACAGGCACGCTGCCCCTCGATCACCGCACTGCGAAGTCCCTTTTCTTCCAGAACCCGGACAGCTTCTATCGTCGTGCCACCAGGAGAGCATACCATATCTTTCAATTCACCCGGATGTCTGCCGGTCTCTAACACCATTTTGGCACTGCCAAGTACTGACTGTGCCGCAAGCTGATACGCCTGCGCTCTTGGCATTCCATCTGCCACAGCAGCATCCGCCATCGCTTCAATAAACATAAAAACATAAGCAGGGGAGCTGCCACTGACACCGATCACGATGTCGATCATGGATTCCGCTACCACTGCTACAACGCCAAAACTTTCAAATAATTCTACTGCTGTTTTTTTATCCTCTTCACGGATCTGTTTGTTGAAGCACATACCGGTAGCGCCTTCCATTACCAGTGCCGGCGTATTCGGCATTGTTCTGACCAGACGTACTTCTTTTCCAAACAGTGTCTCAATATTCGCGATCGTCTGACCTGCCGCGATCGAGATCACCAGTTTGTCTGTGGTCACAAGATCTTTGATCTGATCGATCACATCTGCAAACTGAAACGGTTTTACTGCCAGGATAATAATATCTGCTTTTTCAGCTACCTCCCGGTTATCTGTCGTGGTCTGAATACCAAGTTCCGATTGCACCTCCAACAGTGCTTTCTCATTTCTTCGGGAAGCAATGATCTGATCCGGGGCAAAAATTCCTTTTGCAATAATCCCCTTCGTCATCGCCTGTGCCATATTTCCGCATCCAATAAATCCTAACATAATAACCTCCGTATCATTCTTCGATCATGTCGATCCGGCGCTGATGTCTGTCCACACCGGAAAATTCCGTGTTCAAAAAAGTGTCAACAATCTTGATCGCAAGACCGGTTCCAACCACTCTTGCTCCCAGTGCTAAAATGTTGGCATCATTATGTAACCGGGTAGCCTCCGCGCTAAAACAATCATTGCACACAGCCGCACGGATGCCCCGCACTTTGTTTGCTGCGATCGAAATGCCGATGCCGGTTCCACAGATCAGTATGCCCTTGTCACATTCCCCATCTATAATGGCATGAGCTACTTTCTTTCCATACACCGGGTAATCCACCGGATCCGCACTAAAACTACCATAATCTTTGTATGGAATCCCTTTTTCATCCAGGTATTTCATAACTTCCAGCTTCAGGCCATATCCGGCCTGATCATTTCCCAATCCAATCATCATACAATCCTCCATTCCAGAGTAAAACCGGCCTCGCTAGCTCCACTCTAACTGTTTTTTCAGTTTATATAGTAAGTCTTTCAACTCAATATAACTCTCTTCGTAGGCCTCTTCGTCGCCCCCATACGGATCCATCACATCCGGGTCCATCTCCGCACCCTCCTGTGGGTCTGCGATCTCGCGAAGGGTAAACACCTCACTGTCAAAATCAAAGTCTTCCAGCAGTCGCACCTTTTCGGTGAAATTCATCGTGACAACCAGAGTTCTGTCATCTACTTCTTCCGGAGTAAAAAGAGTCGATGTCTGCTCTTCACACGGAACACTGTGGTTTACCAGCACATCCGTCACCTTGGCATTACGCGGTTCCGGAAACAATACCACAAGCCCCCTTGACAGGATCTCTCTGGACTTGTCCATTACAATACTTTTCATGATCCACTCTGCCATAGGGCTGAGGGAAATATTCTCCTTGCATATAAAGATCAGTCGGTGATAATCCACCGGTTCGCTCAGATATTCAATGTGCTGACCCGCTGCTTTCAAGAGACGATTCATGATCGCTTCACTTTTTTCTTCCTCAGAAAAACTCTCCGCAAAGATCTTCTCAACTCCCAGATGATCGAACTGGCGAAGTGCGGCAAACAACCCTCTTGTGATCGTCTGCTTTTCTCTGGATCCGGCAACAACCACCTGTCCATGCGAATAGCAGTCTTTCGTTTCCTCTGATGCAAGAATACCCACTTTCTCTTCCGGGTACTGTGCTGCATGCTCAGCGATCGCCTGTGTCATCTCTTCCCGCGTACCCTCGAACACGATCATCTCGGCTTTCGGCGCATAGTGACGATACTTCATGCCCGGCGCCTTCGGAGGTTCTTTTGAATCCGAGTCGACGATCGCGGGATCCACCTTGACTGCACCGACTACCCCTTCGATCATATCTTTCGTAATATAACCCGGACGAAGGATCACCGGTACATCCTGTGTCACATCAATGATCGTGGATTCTACGCCGATCCCGACCGGTCCACCATCAATGATCATATCAATCTTTCCGTCCAGATCTTCTCTCACATGCTCCGCCAAAGTCGGACTTGGACGTCCCGATGTATTCGCGCTCGGTGCCGCGATCGGAAGACCGGCTGCCCGGATCAGCGCACGGGCGCCCTCATGAGATGGCATACGAACAGCCACCGTAGGAAGTCCTCCGGTGGTTTCCAGGGGAACCACGGTACTCTTGTCAAAGATCAGTGTCATAGGGCCAGGCCAAAAAGCTTCCATCAGCAGTCTTGCCTTATGCGGCACCTGCTGAACAATCCCATCCAGTTCATCAAACTCACTGATATGAAGGATCAAAGGATTGTCACTTGGGCGTCCTTTCGCAGCATAAATACTCTTTGCCGCTTTTTTACTCAGCCCGTTGCCGCCTAATCCATATACGGTTTCTGTTGGGAAAGCAACCAGTCCTCCGTGGCGTAAAATCTCCGCCGCAGTTTCCAGTTCTCCCGGTTCAAATCCTGTCTCCGGATTCCATGTAATATATTTTGTTTCCATAATAAAATCCTTTTATTTTGCTCAAGTTACACACTCTTTATCTTACCATAATCAGGCTAGTTATACAAGAATTTTTCCACCCCTTCCCCAATGGCACAGGCTAGTTTTTCCTGATAATTTTCCTGTAAAAGGAGCTGTTCTTCGCTTGGATTTGACAGGAATCCACACTCTACGATCACCAGTGGTGTCGATACCTGTTTGAGCATATAATAGCTGCTGTTTTCTTTTTCCACACGATGATTTTCAGGCTGAACCAGTTCCTTGATCTGCTCCTGCAGCAAACCGGCAAGTTTTTTGCCGCGTTCTGAATGAGAATAATAAAACACCTGCGCCCCACTCGTTCCTGCTGAATAACTGTTTTGATGAATGCTTATTGTCAATGCCGGCTCGGATTTTTCAATGATCTCCACCCGTTTTGCCAGATCTGCCCTTTTCTTTCCGGTCTGGCTCCCATCACACAAACTCATATCCGTTTCTCTGGTCATGTAAACAGTATACCCACTATCTTCCAAAACCTTACGTAATTTTAAGGCGATTGACAAATTGATGTCCTTTTCGAGACTTCCGGATACCCCCACTTTTCCCGGATCAAAACCTCCATGTCCGGGATCAATGGCAATGATTTCTTTACTCCCTTTTTTGCTTATGTTCATGGTATGCACGCTATCTGCCGTCAAAAACTCCGCCAGTATAAAAAAAGCAGCTCCCAGGATTCCCATTCCCAGGGCTGCTTTCTTCAGAACTTTCTTTTTCAAAGGCATTACTTCCTTTGCTTTTTTTCCATCATATGATACTGTAAAAAAATTTATTCCTTTTGTAACGCATCATCAATGATCTTCCATGTGATACTGCGCTCCAGACCAAGTTTCCAGAAGGCGACACCTGCTACCTTATTTTTCATAACGGTCTGCATTTTTTTCTCAAGAGAAACTTCATCCTCCAGCCAGATTTTATAGGTCGCTCCATCTGCTTTGTACTGTGCATAGTACTGTCCGGTTGTGTCATCCCATTTTTTCTTGGCGTCGTTGGCGCTCAGTACACTTTCTGCACCACTCATACCATAAGCACCTGCCGAGCTTACATCAACGCCGTTCTTTGTCTTTACTTCTTTCCACAGACGGGTAAAAAATGGCAATCCTACGACAACACGTTCTGCCGGAACCTGTTTGAGCATATTGGTAACACCATCCGAGACAAAACCAAGCGAGGATACGGAACCGCTCTCTTTACTTCCTGAATAATGCTCATCGTATGCCATAAGGATCACATAATCCACAACCAGTCCCTGCTCTTCAAGATCGTAAAAAGCATTGTGGCTTGCCGGTGTATAGTTGTCTACGGAGATCACCAGGTCGTTGGCATGCGCCTTGATCGTAAGCTCCCGCAAAAATTCGAGATACGCTGCTGCCGAATCCGTCGTTACATTTTCAAAGTCAATATTGAGACCATCCAGATCATACTGAATCGCAGAGGCAACCAACGAATTTACAAGCTTTGTCCGGATACTGGTGGTTCCCAGTATGGTGGAAAGTTTCAATTTATCGCCAAAATCATTGATCAGTCCCCAGACCTGATAGCCGGCACTGTGTGCCTGTGTTACATATGCCGTATTGGCAAGGGACGTATATCCGCCCTTATTGTCTGACAATGCAAACCAGGTCGGGCAAAGAACGTTAAACGAGCCCGATTCCTGAATATTGGTCGGAAGGATCTTCGCACTGCTCTCATTTGTAACCTGATGCCATCCCAGGCAGACTTTGGTGTCCAGCCCCTTTTGCGTAAATGACGCCGGGCTTTTTTCGTAGGTCCATTTGTCTTCTTTTTTCTCTGTGATACGGTCTTTCGGCAAATAGCCGGAGATGCCATCGGTCGTCCGGACAGCAACGTATTCATTCTCTTCTTTTACATCGGTTTCCACAAAGAAGCGGTCTTTCGCTGCAATCTCGGTGTAATAGGCATATTTCTTGCCGGGTCCTTTTCTCAGACGGCTCTTCTCGGTAACCGTCGCTGTAACAAATTTTTTGTCACGATCCTGCATCACAACAAGACGATTCGGATTTTCATACATCTCATATTCGCAGGAAGCATATTCTTTGATAAAATCAAGTGCCACATAGTACGTATCTTCTACTTTTGTGAGTATGGACATTGCCGTTTCTTTCTTTGTCTTTCCGATCGTATATTCCACCGCATCGACAGACGCCTGAACAAGCCCATCCTCCGTAACATACGACAGGATTCCTTCGGTTTCATCCACATAAATACGCTTGTCCATATAGGAAGAAGCAACCGACACCGGTACATAAATATGTCCGACGCGGATCAAACCTCTCTCTTCTTGCTCTTTATCATCTACCAGAATAGCAACCTGATCCTCTTCCAATTTGAACAGTCCACTGACATCTGCTTTTTCCCGGCTCGGCGCATAATGCTTATACAGAGCCAGTCCTGCCAGTACCGCCACCAGTAAAACAGCGATCAGCACTGCAACCACTACTACTTTCTTTTGTTTACTCATAATTTCCTCCCTTACAATATGTACCGACCCCCGCATCCGCAGGGACGACAGGTCGTAAGACCCTTTTATAATCCTAAAATCCGTTTTGCATTTTTCGAGAAAATATTCTCTTTCTCCTCTTCCAGTAATTCAGTCTCTTCAATCCATTGGATATTATCTGCGGCATTCTGCCATGGTGAATCCGTCCCAAAAAGGATCCGGTCCGCACCTTTCTTTCTTACCAGATGTGCAAAATGTTCCTTTGTCAAAAGACCGGTCACGCCCGGAATACCCTCCAGACTGGTCGCAGTATCAAAATAGACATCTTCCCCGATCAATAACTCTTCCACTTCATCCCACAGACGCCAGCCGCCCATATGTGCCAGGATCAACCGATCCGAGCCGGTATCTCTAAGAACTTCCCGAATATGCTCCGGGCGACAATGGATCGGGTCAGGAAGGCCACTGTCCTCGCCCGCATGGATCACGATATACAAGCCCTGCTCCGTCGCCTGATCCACGATCCGCTTGTAACGAATATCATTAACGTACGCATCCTGGTAATCCGGATGAAGCTTAATCCCTTTCAACCCAAGGTTCTTTATGGTCCGGATCGTCTGTTTGATATCCGGAGTTTCCGGATGAATTCCGCCAAACGATAAAAGTCCGGTCTGATCCGTCGTTTCATTGGTTCTGGCTGCCTCATCGTTGATCGTGTCTACCTGTCTTTTGGAGGTTGCCACCGGTAAAAGAACCGACAGGTCTACCCCCGACTGCTGCATCGCCTTCTGCAATCCTGCTTTCGTTCCATCAGACACCGCTTTCCAGCCGGAATTGCTTTCCAGCTTCTGTATCGCGTGTTTCACGATCTTATCCGGATATGTGTGCGTATGAAAATCGATGATCATTGCTCAAATCCTACCTTGAATGCTTTCTGATTGATCTCCACGGTCTTTGGCGGAACCGTCTCAGCGATTACGTCTAACCACTGCTGCTCTTCAAAATCCATGCTTTTGGCTGCCACACCGATAATGATCGTATTGAACACGCGGGAGTTCCCCAGCTTCTTCGCTTCGTCCATTGCATCAATGCTGACAACATGGAATTTTTCTTTTAATCTTTCCAATATGTTCTCCGGATATTCAGCAGCACCGGTCACTACCGTCATAGGATCCATCTGCTGATCATTTACGATCATAACACCATCTTGTTTCAAAAAATGGGCATATCGCATCGCTTCCAATTTTTCAAAAGCGATCAGCACATCCGCCTGTCCTTCTTCAACGATCGGTTCAAACACTTTATCTCCATATCGCACAAACGTAACAACACTTCCGCCTCGCTGCGCCATTCCATGAACTTCACTTAATTTTACATCATATCCGGCTTTCTGGATAATGCCGCCTAATACGCGGCTGGTAAGCAAAGTTCCCTGACCACCAACTCCCACGATCATAATATTTTTTGTTTCCATGACATCCTCCTATTTCTCAACCAGATCAATGGCATCAAATTTGCAAAGCTGTTTGCAAAGCCCGCAGCCATTGCACATTGTTTCATCAATGGATACGGTACCATCTTCATTCTTTGTCAATGCCGGACAGCCTGGTTTCAGACACATACCACATTTTTTGCATTTTTCACTGTTAGCTACACATTTATTCGGGAATTTCATTCCTTTCAAAAGTGCACACGGTGCGCAGGCAATGATAACCGAAACTTCTTCTCTGGCGACTTCTTCTTTGATCGTTTTTTCCATTGCCGCCTGGTCAAAAGCATTAACCTCAGTCACATGGCTAATTCCCATAGCTTTGCACATATGATAAATGCTGATGGCCGGTACTTCTTTGCCCATCAGTGTCTTTCCTGTCGCTGCATGATCCTGATGACCGGTCATACCGGTTGTAGAATTGTCCATAATGATGACCGTACCGGTACCCTGATTGTAAACCATGTTCATCAGAGAATTGATACCTGTATGCATAAACGTGGAATCTCCGATCACAGCCACCCAATTTTTGATATACTCTTTGCCCTTCGCCATCTCCATACCATGCAGGGTAGAGATACTGGCTCCCATACAAACCGTAGTATCGATTACATTCAGTGGCGCCACTGCACCTAACGTATAACATCCGATGTCACCGGCTGCATGGATCCCTAATTTTTTCAGCACATAAAACGTACTGCGATGAGGGCATCCCGGACACAGGATCGGTGGACGTGCCGGCAGATCATCAAAACCGTCTGTCTGGATCTGCTGGTTCAAAACTCTTTCCCGAAGCAGATTGGCACTATACTCACCCTGTCTTGTAAACAGGTCTTTTCCGATGCAGGAAATGCCCCATGCTCTTACCTGTTCCTCGATCACCGGCTCAAGTTCCTCAAAAATATACAGCTTGTCTACTTTTGCCGCAAATTCTTCAATCATTTTTTTCGGGAGTGGATAAACCATTCCCAATTTCAAAACGGATGCCTGCGGAAATACTTCTTTTACATACTGATATGGAATACCACTTGTAATAAATCCAATGGAAGTATCCTGATATTCCACCTGGTTGATCGCAAAATCAGAGCTGTCCTCTTCCAGCTTTTTCATGCGTTCTTCCACATAAATATGGCGAGCCTTCGCTGGTCCCGGCATCATAACGTTCTTTGCCATATTCCGCTCATATGGTTTGTCCGGAATTTCCTCCCGTGGTTCTAATGTAACCGGTCCCTGTGAATGTGCCAGTCTTGTTGTTGTACGCAGGATCACTGGTGTATCATAAGCTTCACTTATGCGGAACGCTTCTTTCACAAAGTCCTTTGCTTCCTGTGAATCGGACGGCTCCAAAACAGGAACCTGGGCAGCTCTTGCCACGCAGCGGGTATCCTGTTCATTCTGAGAACTGTAAAGTCCCGGATCATCCGCTACTACCATCATAAAGCCGCCATGTGCGCCAATATAAGACGCCGTATACAACGGATCACTCGCTACGTTCAATCCTACATGTTTCATGGACGACATCGCCCGAACGCCGCTCATCGAAGCTCCAATCGCCACCTCCGTAGCCACTTTTTCATTCGGTGACCACTCACAATATATCTCGGGATACTTAACAATATTTTCACTGATCTCTGTACTTGGTGTTCCGGGATATGCAGCAGAAACCTTTACGCCAGCCTCATACGCGCCACGGGCTATTGCCTCATTTCCTAACATAATTTTCTTTTCTGCCATTTACTATGTACCTCCAAATTTTCTATCTTAAATTATCTATGCCATTTTGAAATTTGTTTCCTTTTACCAATAAATATTATCACAAAACAGGCAACATATCAATTGCTGCCTGTTTGTGTCAAGTACTCCTTTACCCTATTATTTCTACCAGAACATCGAGCAGTTTTACGATATTTACCGTTTTTGACAAATGTGCATTCATACCGCTTGCCAGCGAGCGCCTTACATCTTCATCGAATGCATTCGCACTCATCGCCATTTATGTTCGAAAAGGACATCACACCAGCGCTTACCGATGCCGCTGCATCATATTCTAATGGGACGGAATAGGTAATCATCTCATGGCGATCCATTGTAATAATGCCATATGGTCAGCGAAACCGGATTATCCGGATCCAATTTTACACTTTTTCAGTATAACACACTCACTGTCACTATGACCAGAATTTTCAAATGACTGCCCGATAAATAAAACAAACCCGCAAGAGTCTTTCACGCACAGCGCGATCTCGTCTCTTACGGGTTGATGCTTTTTCTTGTTTAAAACCTTATTCTGTCTGGTGTTTTCCTGTAATGGAGAATAATACCCATTCTGCAATGTTTGTCGCATGATCCCCAATTCGCTCAAAATACTTTGCGATCATCAACAGATCTGTTGCCGGCTCGCCCTCTTCCGGTGTCTCACGAATGATCTGGATCACATCTTTTCGGGCTTCAGTAAATAAATGATCAACCACATCGTCCTGTCGGATGACAGCCTCTGCTTTTTCCTTATCCTGATCCACATAAGCCTCAACACTCTCAACGACCATACGGCTTGTTTCTTCCGCCATGGTTTCAATATGCTTGAGATTTTTTTCGTAACCGGCCTTTGCCAGATGGATCGTAACTTCCGATATATCTGCTGCCTGATCGCCAATCCTCTCCATATCGGTTATCATTTTCAACGCCGCCGAGATGACACGCAGATCGCGTGCAACCGGCTGTTGCTGTAATAACAGTTTAAAACAAAGATTCTCAATCGTTCTTTCTTCCTGATTGACTTCATGATCGTAATCGATTGCCTTTTTCGCCAATTTCACATCGCGGTGCAAAAGAGCCTGAACAGCCATTTCAATCGCAAGTTCGATCATGTGTCCCATCTGGATCAAATCTCCATTCAGTTCATTTAATTGTCGGTCAAATCGATTTCTCATCATCCAAACCTCCCTGTAATATAATCTTCTGTTCGTTTATCTTTTGGCATTGCGAAGAGCTGTTCCGTTTTTCCCATCTCAATCACTTCTCCCAGCAGGAAGAACACAGTGTTATCAGATACTCGCGTTGCTTGTTGCATATTATGCGTAACCATGATAATGGTGTATTTTGATTTCAATTCCAACACCAGATCCTCAATCTTTGATGTTGAAATCGGATCCAATGCACTCGTCGGTTCATCCATCAGCAATACCTCCGGTTCTACCGCCAGCGCTCTGGCAATACAGAGACGCTGTTGCTGACCACCCGACAAGCCAAGTGCACTTTTTCCCAGACGGTCTTTTAATTCATCCCAGATTGCTGCCTGTCGCAACGACCGCTCTACAATTTCATTTAATTTACTGCGGTTGCGAATGCCATGGGTTCTGGGTCCATAGGCGATGTTATCATATATACTCATAGGGAAAGGGTTTGGATTTTGGAACACCATACCCACCCGCTTCCGCAGCTGATTCACATCGATATTACCGTAAATGTCTTCGCCATCCAATTGAATGGAACCGGTAATACGACACCCCTCGACCAGGTCATTCATACGATTCAATGATTTTAAAAATGTGGATTTTCCACATCCGGAAGGGCCAATAAATGCGGTGATCTCCTTTTCCGGAAGATCAATATCTATATTTTTCAATGCGTGAAACGAACCATAATGCAGATTCATGTCACGTATCACGAATTTATCTTTTTTTGTCATTGTGGTTTCCCACCTTTCTTTGTAATGGTTTTCGCCAGAAAACCAGATAACAGATTAATGCCGATCACAACAACCAGAAGAACTACAGCCGTGGCATATGCTTCATTCGTATGCAGACCTTCTTTCGATAAGTTATACATGTGAACGGATAATGTGATCGTGGAACTGAAAATATTTTTTGGTAATACTTCCATCGTACCTGCCGTATAGATCAGCGCTGCCGTCTCCCCAACGATTCGACCGGTTGCTAAGATCACTCCGGATAAAATTCCCGGAACAGCACTTGGCAGTACAATGCGGAATACCGTACGCAATTTTCCTGCGCCAAGTCCAAAACTTCCTTCCCGGAACGAATCCGGTACGGCAAGAAGCGCCTCTTCGGTCGTCCGCATGACAACCGGCAAAACCATGATCGTCAAAGTCAGCGAACCCGCCAGCATGGATTTTCCCCATCCACAGTATCCGACAAAAAACAGTAACCCGAACAGACCATATACGATGGACGGGATTCCGGTCAAAGTCTCTGCGGTCACTCTTACAACACGGACGAGTTTATTTCCTTTTTTTGCATATTCCACAAGATAGATCGCTGCAAATACTCCAAGCGGTACCGAAAATAATAACGTCAACCCTGTCATCAGCAAGGTGTTGATGATCGCAGGTAACATGGAAACATTTTCCGATGTATATTTCCACTGGAACAACGATGGCGTCAAATGCGGAATTCCTTCCCCAAGAATATAGCAAACCAGAAATCCAAGAGAGGCTACCGTGATCGCTGCTGCCAGATAAGTAAGCAGACGAACAACCAAGGATGCTTTATGATGCTGCCAGTATTTTGTATTCATTTACTCCACCGTCCTTTTTCTCAAAATAGAAAACAACAGATTGATCATAAGAATAAATACAAACAAAACAACTCCTGTTGCGATCAATGCTTCTCTGTGAAGATCCTGTGCATATCCCATCTCCATAACAATATTTGCGGTGAGGGTACGAACTCCTTTTAAAATTCCACTTGGAATCCGAGCCTGATTTCCTGCGACCATGATAACTGCCATCGTTTCTCCGATCGCGCGGCCTACACCAAGGATCACACCCGCCATAATACCGGATTTCGCTGCCGGCACAACAACACAGTATACGCTGCGCTCATGGGTTGCTCCCAGTGCCAGTGAACCCTGATAATATTTATCCGAGATTGCCCGGATGGAAGCCTCTGATGTCTCAATGATCGTTGGCAGTATCATCATTCCCAGCAAGATTGATGCTGTGAGAATACTGTTTCCATTTCCGCCAAACCAGGTTCTTACCATGGGAACCAATACGCACAATCCAAAGAATCCATATACGACCGATGGAATACCAGCCAGAAGATCGACACCTGTTTTTATTGGCTTATACAATTTTTTCGGGCAAAATCTTGCCATAAATACAGCTGTCAGAATGCCGATTGGCACTCCGATAACCAGTGCTCCCGCTGTCACATAGATACTTCCTAAGATCATCGGAAGTATTCCGAACTGATTGCTTCCCGGTTTCCAGCTTCTGCCTCCCAAGAAACGGAATACCCCTATTTCCTTCATAGCGGGTATTCCGTTTGCAAAAAGAAAGATACAGATTAAGGCAACAGCCAGAATGGATACGCACGCGGCAGCTAAGAATACAAACTTCATTGCCTTTTCTTTCATATCGTTCTCCTTACTGAACTTCGCTCCAGTCTGTTACATTTCCCCGGAAGATGTCATTTACCTGTGCCGGTGTCAGATCTGATACAGTATTGTCTTTATTTACAATAACTACGATTCCGTCTTTTGCGATCACGGTAGAGGTCAATCCGCCTGCTGTCTCGCTGTCTTTCAGCTCACGGGATGCCATTCCGATGTCGCAGGTTCCATCCATTGCCGCTGTCATTCCTGATGTGGAATCGCTTTCCTGCAATTCAATATCTGCATCTGCGTTTACTGCTTTGTAAGCTTCTACCAGTTTTTCCATTACCGGATATACAGAAGAAGAACCGTCAATTACAATCTTGCCTTTCGCGCCATTGCTCTTGAATGCGTCTGCTTCCGCAGCTTTGATATAGCCGTTATCTTCTACAATCTTCTGTCCCTCTGCACTAAGTATGTAGTTGATAAAGTCCTGTGCAATGTCACTTACGATTCCCTTTGTTGCAATGTTAAATGGGCGGGAGATTTTGTAGCTTCCATTGTTGATGTTTTCTACCGTCGGCTCTACGCCATCAATCTTCAATGCTTTTACCGAATTATTTAAGGAACCCAATGAACAATATCCGATTGCATTGGCATCGCCGGCTACGGTTGTCATAACAACCTCTGTACTGTTGGAAATATTCGCCTCTACGGTTGTCATATCGGTTTTGTTTCCATCACTGTCTTTGTCTTCCACGCCGAACAATTCCACGAAAGCTCCTCTTGTTCCGGATCCCTCTTCACGGGATACTACCGAAATCTCTGCCGAAGCTTTCCCACTTCCATCTGCACTGTCTTTCGCTCCACATCCGGTAAGCGTTCCCAGTGTCAACACTCCAATTGCCATTACGGCCAACATTTTCTTTGTCTTTTTCATTTCCTTTTCCTCCTAAATCTGATAACATCGTTTTTTGTTTTTTTCTTGATTACAATGCTCATTTTAGAAATCAAATGTAAAATGCAAAACCGCGCAATTGTAAAGAATATGAAAAAAGTAATGTTTTCACAAACGCAAAAACATTACTTTCTTTTCTTTCCCTTATGAAATTAAGAACGAACCTCAAGTTCTATAAATGAATATTTTTCTTTGTCCTCCCGCCCGGATTCAATCCAACGCTCTGCCGGATAGTCTGGGAAATATGTATCTCCCTCGTATTCCTCATGAATCTGTGTAATGTGCATCCGATCCGCATACGCCAATGCTTCTTCATACATCCGGGCGCCTCCACAGATAAATATATCGTTTCCCTTTTCCTTTTGAAGCACTTCTTCTATCGAAGAAACCGTGTAAAGATTTTCCCCTGTAAAATCTGCCGTCCCGGATACTACATATGTGATCCGTCCCGGCAGTGCGACGCCGATCTCTTCAAATGTTCTTCGTCCCATCACCATGATATGCCCCATCGTCAGTGTTTTAAAGTGTTCCCGGTCTTCCGGAATATCCCATGGGATCCTGCCATTCCGACCGATCACACGATTTTTTGCCATTGCCACAATGATATGAATCATAATAACCTCTCTTTCGTGATTATTGTATGATCCATGCCACCATCTGTCAACATAACACGCCGGGTTATTTTACAACGAACACAATTTTCTTGCTAGACCAGAACTCCGTTTCATATTCCAGCTTAATTTCCTTTGCATCTTTTGGCACTTCGAAGTACACGCTGCCTTTGGCTTTTTTCCCGGGAGACAGATTGCCATCCAACTCATCTTCATCAAAATATTGCTGTTCTACCGAATAGCCGTCTGCATAACACTCCCAGTCTGCCAGTGATGTCACGCTCTCATCCGAGTCCCCAATGTTTTCAAATTCAAACTGCATTCGATAGTAAACATTCCCCTTCTTTGGCTGCATAAATTCATTATCCGTTTTATATTTCTTCGCTGAAAGATAACTGATCTTCAGATCTGAAGTTTCCACAACATCTCCCACTTTAAACTCTGATTTTTCTTCGGATTCCGATTTATTATCCTCTTTCGCATCGGATGAGGTCTGTTCGGTCTTTACCTGACCGGTTTTCTTTGCTACCTCATCGCTGTCGTCATCACCACCACTCGCAATTGCAAAAACAACGACAACCGCAACAATCGCAATAATGACCCACTTTAATTTGCCTTTTTTCTTTTCCTTTTCCATTTTCCCTGTACCTCCATCGTGTATTAACTGGGTTCGTTTCCATTATTTTACCGTGTTGGAAGGTACATTTCGTCCGCTGCGCAGCGGAATTTTTATCCTATTGTCAATAAAATCGCCAGCAGCAGAACGATCAGACAGAAATACAAAAATAAATATACCGGTGTGAGAATTACGTGCAGCCATTTTTTCCCTTTCATAAACGGGAGCTTATATCGAACATTTTTGTAGTTGCCAAGAAAAATTACGGCTCCCAGAAAACAGATCAGTGCTGCGATCCGGTACATCCACAACTCCACGCCAACAATGGCATGAGTTTTATCATCAATAGTCATAAATAAGCAGGCACATCCACCCAGCACATAGCCAAATGTTGCCAGTGCCATCTTTCCCAGACTTCCGCTCCGAAATCCAACCGGAAGATTTTCATTTGGCGGATACAACGGTTCCGGTGTCGTATCCGTTTTCTCTTCACACCCTTTTCTCAGATCTTTTTGCAGCTCCATAACAGACGGATAACGCTTTTCCTTGTCCAATGCCGTACATTTTTGCATGATCGGCGACAGCCATCCGGAATACTTTTCTTTGCTGTCTAAATTTCCCGTCAGCAGGTATTTCATGGTGATCCCCATTCCATAAATATCCGCTCTGGCATCGGACTGCCCAAAGCCATACTGCTCCGGAGCTGCAAATTTGCGGGTTCCCATCAGACGGGTATCTTCTTCTTTTTCCCCCAGATTTTCTCTTGCCGCATTGAAATCGATTAATTTTACCTTGCCATCCTGTGAAATCATAATATTCGATGGTTTGATATCCCGATGTATCATAGCCGGATCCGCCCCATGAAACTGTTGCAAAATACGACAGACTTCGATCATGATCTCTGCTACTTCTTCCTCTGACAGGCAACCCTGCTGCTCCAGTCTTTTTTCCAGCGAGATTCCATGGATATATTCTTCGATGACAATAAGCTCTCCCGCTTCTTTTACGCACAAGTATATCTTAGGGACGTCTCTCCACTTCCCCCGCCAAAGCCGTTCATACACACCCTGATTGTACCATGCCAGCTTCTTTTTGATATACAGACCACCCTGCTCCTTATGCCAGACCAGCCACACTTCTTTTTCGTCGTCAATTTGGATCAGATCCTGATACTTTGACAACTCATATTTCTCTTCCAGTGTCATAGACTTCCACCTTGTCCTTTTTTATTTCCTGTGATATTATCATACAACAGATTAACAAAGTTGGAAAGGACAGACCGCAATGAAAGAAAAGCCTACAACCGAATTACTCAACATTCTCGAAAACCTGGATAAGCATGACATGGATCATTACATCCGGCAGTTCGGATCCACCGAGCAAAACCTTTCGATTTTTTCAGAATATATTGCCGCTCATGACATTCCCGTTTCGTCCATTGTCAAAAACTGCAACGGTCTGATTTCCCGCTCCTATGTATATGATATTTTAAATGGCACAAAAAAGAATCCGTCCCGTGACATTCTGCTCATTTTATGCCTCGCATCGAAAATGAACGTGAAATCTACAAGACGGATCCTGGAAAATTATCACCATCGTGAATTATACGCAAAAGATACCCGTGACATCATCATCGCAACCTATATCAATCATGAAGATTTTGATATCTCCCACATTAATGATGAGCTGCACCGTTATGGACTGCCTCTTCTTGGTGCTGACTCCGGTACAATAATATGATTTATAACGACTTTCTTATTTTACATCAGCTTGCATTCGCCCGCTGCAAACAAAACTGTACAGTAACTTTCGTGCCCTGATTTCTGGCACTCTCCACATCAATCTTCCCACCGATTTCATCAATGACGTGTTTGGAAACAAACAGCCCCAGACTGTTCGAAAATCGTTTGAGATGATTTCCACTTTCTTTACGGATAAACGGCTGGAACAGATTTTCTTGTTCCTCTTTTGTCATGCCAATCCCCGTATCCTTAATGACAAGCGTAAACTGATCGTTTTTATCATCAAACGCTTTCTGCTCTGCCTCGATCCGTATGCTTCCACCCATCCTGTTGTGTTTGACAGCATTTTCAATGAGGTTGAATGCCACCTGACTCAACCGTTTCTGATCTCCCTTATATACACCGTCGAGTTCTCCAACCCACATATACGAGATCATCTTACCGGCAATCAGATAATTCGCATAATCATAGCACATATCCGAAAGCTGGTTAATGCTGAAAGACCGCTCTTGAAACTGCATACTTTCGCTCTGGATCTTATGATACACCGATATGTCAGACAACATAACCATAAGTTCCTTAGCCGCCTCATTTGCCTTCGCAATAAATGCTGCGCTCTTACTCTCGTCACCTTTTTCCACTGCCTGCAGTCCCAGTTTCTGAAACACCGTCATCTGGTTCAATGAAGTTGGTACATCATCCGTGAGATACTCCAGACATTCATCTTTTACTGCCATTGCCTGTTCCAACTGTATTCGATACTTTTCCTGTTGCGCTTCACGATCATGAATGTCCTCAATATAAAGCATCACCGATTCCCATTTCTCTTCTTCCCCACAGGCAATATACCTCGCCTGTGTCAGCCGGTATGGCAAATCCGCATCGGCATCTTTTTTTCTGCGGTAGATCATACGGAGCTCGGTCTGTCCATGTTGAAACTGATAGCGCATGTTCTCCAGCGAAAACAGGTAACGGTACTTCTTTGCATCGTCCGGGTGTATATAATTCGTCGTAATATAATCCAGCAGATCATCATATGTAATCTCTGCCATATGGTAATCTTCTCCCGTGTACTGTTTCATACCAAGCAATTCTCGCTCATCCAGTTTTACATAACGGCTGATCCCGGTCTTTAGATCCACATGGCCAATCTTATAATAATTCCCGGCAGCCAGTTCGGTTGCCTCCTGATATATATGCCGATGCTCCGTCATAGATTTCTCTTTCCGGATCTGTTCATCCATGTCATAAATCAGCCCCATCGTACGCGCGATCACTCCCGCCGCATTTCGTATCGCAAGAAGCCGGTACCGGCAATATCGGTACTTATTCAGATTGTCCAACAATCTCACGTAAATATAATAAGGACATCCGCCACGCAGAAGATTGGTGTATTGCGCCTCCATCTTCTCAATATCATCCGGGTGTGCAAGCTGAACCGGAGTCACATCACCACTGCTTACCGGAAAAACATCTTTGGCGCCACCATACCAGATAATATTGTCATATTGCTGGTCATACTCAAAATACAATCCATTGCTTGCCTCGATCAGCCCCAGAAGCCGGTTGCGTTCAATCACACTTTCTTCACTGCGCACTTTTACGACTGCCGTAATTCCAATCAGGAAGAAGAAAAAAGAAATACTAATTCCAATAATAAAATTAATCATACATCCTCCAAGTACTTTAATCCAAACACTTCCCTAGTTTCTACAAATTAAATTCTATCATAGAAATATTTACAATTCAATTATTTCTTATAGTTTATTTATTCTTTTTTTATATTTATTCTATAGATTGACAAGCAGTACGCTGATCCATGCCCCAACAAAGGTTGCAAACAGCGCCCCTGCTAACGTATATCTTGTTTTGGTTACTTTTGCTGTCATAAAATATACGCTCATTGTGTAAAATATGGTCTCGGAACAACTCATCAAAACAGAGGCAAGGGTCCCCAGATACGAATCGGTTCCATACGTTTTGTAAACATCCAACAACAACCCGGTCGCCGCGGATGAGGAAAACATTTTCACAATAAACAGCGGAACTAATTCCCCAGGGAAACGCAATATCGTAACAACCGGTTTGATCAGACCGGCAATCGCCTCCATCGCTCCTGACTCCCGCAGAATCCCCACTCCGACCATAAGCCCGATCAGCGTTGGCAGTATTTTATACACCGTCAGAAATCCATCCTTTGCTCCTTCAATAAATTCGTCAAAAATCGATACCTTTTTTGCCATTCCATATCCCACTAAAAAAAGAATGACAAACGGGATCATGCAGTCAGAAATCCAATAAAGAACATTCATTTATACTCTCCCTTCCCCTTTTTGTCGTCTCCCTGCTATTTTTCTTGCAACAACTGAAAACAACACCCCTGCTGCCGTAGACGCAACGGTTGCCACAAGTGCCATTCCAATAATCGAAGTCGGTGATACCGACCCGTACTGACTGCGATAAGCAATAATATTAACCGGGATCAATTGTAAAGACGATATGTTGATGATCAGGAATGTACACATATCTGCGCTGGCACAGTGTCCGCTGTGATTTAACTGTTTTAGTTCTTCCATTGCCTTTAATCCCACCGGTGTTGCTGCCCAGCCAAGTCCCAGCACGTTGCTGATCATATTGGCCGCCATATACTCATTGGCTTTATGATCTCTTGGCACTCCGGGAAATAAAAAAGCAAGAACCGGTGACAACCCTTTTGTCAGGCTGTCAATGATTCCTGCTTTTTTTGCAATATTCATAAGTCCTGTCCACAAACTCATAACACCCAGCATGGTAATGCACAATGTTACAGCTTCTTTGGACGAATCCAATGCTGCGGTTCCCACCTGTTGTATTCTCCCTGTGCCAACGGCATAGGCAATGCCAAGCACAATCATAAATCCCCACAATCGATTCAACATATCGGCAAATTCCTCATTTCTCTTTGCCTTTACTTTATGTTTTTATCTTGAAATTTATGACTCACGCCTTTAAGAAATTTCCATGGATCCGATCCACAGATCCTGATCTAATACTACTTTCACAGCGATCGTTTTCTTTTCAAATGCTAAATTGGTAGAGATCACCATCGTCTGTGTAAAGTCCGCATCGTTTGCTACTTTCCAATCTTTTGTCCGTCCAGATTCTCCCTGATATACACCCTGCTCCTGCTTTGCTTTTTCCCAGTCACTCCAGATCTTTTTGGCATTCTCCTGAGCGTCTTCCGAGAAGAATTGAACAAATTCATCCTCCATTCCCGTGGCAAGGCAGTTCACGATTGCTGTAGTTTTTTGTTCCACCTGCTCGGTGTCAAAAAATGAACGATTGCGGAAATCCGATGTCTTGTACTGCTTTCTATATCCCACACGATATGTTTTTAAGTCGTCAAAATCTTTATAATACTTGCCATCGAAACGGTCAAAATAGATCGTCATTGTTTGATCTTTTTGCGTTCCATCCTCTGTGTAGGATACGACAGCTGTCAACTTGGAATAATCTCCCATCACCTGAGTAGAAATATCCCCGGTGTCAACATATGACATCCCGTCTTTTTTAAAGTTCGACTCAAAATTTTCTTGAAAATACTGTTTTGCTACTGAATGATAGCATCGGTTATATGGCAGCTTGGAAACACATATCGACAGCGCCAGATAGCCTCCGATCAATATTACACCTCTTACGATCCAGGAAACCCACGGCTTATCTTCCCAAAAGAACTTTTTCGCAAGGATCACCCATAATGGACACTCCAATGCAACAATAATGATAAACGGCCATGACACTTCCCTTGCTACGGCAAAGGCAAAGGCAAACAACATTACGACAATGCTGAAAAAGTTAATAAACGTCTCAACTAACTTTCCCCATCGTTTTTTATCTTTCATGGAATCCTCCTAACTAATGCTCTCAAATATAGTGAACTTCCATATTATAATAGAATTCCATTTTAGTTGCAATGCTTTTGCGCTATTTTACAACGCCATTCTGATATGTATACTTGTTATCCGAATACGAGTACGCTGCCGTAATAATATCATTTTCACTCTTCATCACAAAGGAATAGGTATAAATGCCATTGGTTACTTCGGTGTAAAGATTGCTGAATGTCGAAGTCGTGTATACTTTCTTCACCATGTTGTCACTGAATTTTGCTTTGTATAAACCGCACGGTCCCAGAATATAAAGGCTGTTATTGTAAATATAGCAGTTATGCTGATAGCGCCGGTTTAATGCCCATGAATCTTTAATTGAAATCGTATGAACGGCTGTCTTTTCATTTACCTGAATTTTACCACCATTCTGATTTTCAACTTCCTGTCCATTGGCAATCTGGCCTGCATACACCGTTGAATCGCCCTGGTACTCCTGCTGCACTACAATATTTTCGGACGCTGTAGCCGGTCTGTATTGACAATACGCCTCTTTTTCTGCTTTCATGGTTTCCATGTTAAATACGATAACCGCATACGGTGATTTTGCATTGCTGTCGTAGTTGGCAGACATCCTGAGATACGCATATTTTCCATCCCGCTGCATGAATTCAGCAGTGAATCCACCTTCGAACTTCTCAATCTCTTTCGCAAGGTCAACCTGCCCCAGTATGTTTCCCCGTGCATCCAATTTGTATATGATAATGGATGATTCCCGGTTCAGGGATCCGTACTGGTCTGCCAGTATGTAGAAATTACCGCTGTTGTCCTCCCACTGACCGGTAATCTGATTGACTGAAGCCAGTTTGTTCTTTACCTCCTCGCAGATCGCTACATTGGAAACGACGAATTTTCCATTGACCAGTGTATATTTACTGCAGGTGCTGTTGTTATTCTGCCACTGGTATACGGCATAATTGTTATTGGCATCCAATGTACCAAAATACGCTCTTCTCGTTACATCCGCATCATCCACAAATGTATTGCGGATCGTCGCAACGGTAAACGGTTTATAATACTCATCTCCGATCACTTCTGTTTTTTTGTTGCGGTTGATCTTCAGGTTCTTTACATAACTTCCCTCTATATCAACCCAAAGCAATTTCTTACACTTATTGATCTTGATCGTCTTTAATGGATTTCCCTGCATGTAAACGTACTTCATACTCTTGCATTTGTTCAGATTCAACGATGTCAACCGGCTATCCTGCATGCTGATGTAAGTCAGCTTTTTGCATTTCGTAAGATTAATCTTGGTTGCCTTTGTTCCGTCTGCTACGAGCTTGCGAAGGTTGGTAAATTTTTCAATTCCCTTAAAGTTTTTGATCTCGCTGATATAATGTGTCTGATATTTCCCATATTTCGATGTTTTGTACTTTACCTTTGACTTAAAACCGCTTCCGCTTCCAAATTTTGTTGCTTTTTTGATCTCAGCGGCAGACAATTTATTGTCTTTGTTTTTGTCATAGTTTGCCTTTACAATCTCCCGAAATACCCGGTCCGGGAAATTCTTTTTATTTATGGCAATCTTTTTTGTTGCTGCCTGCGTCTCCGCTGGAGTTGTGACCAGACAACCAGTCGCTGCTGCCAGCGCCAGTGCCATCGTCGCTGCCTGAATTTGTCTTTTCATATTGAATTCCTCCATTCTGTTTGATTTTCCCAGGATTTTCATCCCTTTGTATATAAAACGAATCATTTTGGTATTTTGTTGCATAAAATAAAAAACACCTTTCTTTTTTTGAAAGATGTTTTTTATAAGGAACTACATGCTGTAGTTTTTCCTTTTCCGACCTTAAATTTTAACACCGTGATTTACAAGTCGGTTTTTGGCTTAATTTGTGACTGCTATCCATTAGACAGTCTCATCCCTTTTTCAAAAAGGCGGGAAGGTGCTCCGTGATGTAAAGCCCACCTTTGTGATCCTGTAAGACCGTCATTCCATATATTTTGATGAAATGAATACGAAACAAAAACGCTTTCCCCCAGACACCTCCCTCTTAGCGTGAACAACGATCTCACAGTTATATTATAAGAATTTTCCCCACCAAATTCAATGTCGTTCACGACAGATTTATTGCGGTTTGCGCGAAATTACATATGCTTTATACATTCTCGCTTATTTTCAAGAAGCAGTTGACTTTACTGACAAGATAAATTATACTTTTCATACAAATAAAGCTAGAAAGGAAGTGGGCTTGTGAAAATTGAACGAATAAGTGAAAATCAGATCCGTTGTACTTTAACTCGGCGTGATCTCATGGAGCGACAGATCAAGATCAGTGAACTGGCATATGGTTCCGACAAGGCGAAAGAACTTTTTCGTGACATGATGGAGCAAGCAAGTATCGATTTTGGTTTTGAGGCCGATGACATTCCTTTGATGATAGAAGCAATTCCTACAACACAAGACTCGATTGTTCTGGTTATCACAAAAGTTGACAACCCGGAAGAGTTTGATGAGAAGTTTTCCCGTTTTGGGATTCATTCGGATCAGGTTTCCGAGACCGGTGAGTTTACCTTTGATAGTGACGAAGATGTATCCATTCTTGACAATCCGGAATTATCGCATTGTTTCCAGCAGCTCCATGATCTGATGGACGAAGCTGCTGAAGTACTTGAAGAAGATTCCGCCGATGAGGCAGAAGAGACGGAAAGCAAAGATACGGATACCGACAAAGGCTTTGTCCCGCTCAGTGAGAGTCTTACCGGCAAAAAAAATAAGAAGGATAAATCCAAAAAAGAAAGCAAAAAGAAAAAGGCGGAAAACCTTGGTGACCGCTTAAGACTGTTTTCCTTTGCTTCATTAAATCCGATCATAGAAGTTTCTCATATGGCACTATCTGATTTTGATGGAAAATCAACCATATGGAAAGACGAGAAAAATGCCAGATACTATCTGATGGTTCGAAAAGGTTCCTCGAAAACAGCTTTCCAGAGAACCTGCTCCATTATGCTGGAATGCGGCAAAGAAGAAATTCTCACATACGCATCCGAAGATTTCTTCAATGAACATTTTACAATTATCATCAAAGATCATGCTTTCGAGCAGCTATCTGAGATTTAAAACAAAGACAAAGAAAAGCAGTCTCGCGTTGAGACTGCTTTTCTTTGTCTTGTATTCTATACTTATTTTTGATTTTTATTTTTTAAAAATTCGTTGATCTTCTCGATCAGATCCTGTACATCCACACCGTGAACTTCACAGGCCTGCTGAATACTCTCGCCCTGAGACGCCGGACATCCGATGCAATGCATTCCCGATGCCATCATAATTGGTGCAATTGTTACATCTTCTTTCAAAACATCACCGATCAACATATCTGCTGTAACTTCTTGAATCATAATTTCCTCCATAATGCAGTTATTATCGTTTTTATAAAATTATAGATTCTCCGGAAATTCCTGTCAAGGAAGTATTTTCTCTTGTTTTTTTTGATTAATTGTATTATTATGTGTGTATGTTCAATATCATTTTAAAAGGAGGATATCAAAATGGCTTATAAAATTAGTGATGCTTGCATCAGCTGTGGAGCTTGTGCATCTGATTGCCCAGTACAGGCTATTTCTCAGGGAGATGCTCATTTCGAGATTGACGAGAACACATGTATCGATTGTGGTTCTTGTGCTGCTGGATGTCCAGTTGGCGCTATCGAAGCTGAATAATAAAAAAGCTGCAACACGATTCATCTTTGATTCTGTTGCAGCCTTTTTTGTCTAAATTAAGTTTTTCATTTTAAAAGTTCTAAACTCTGTAATCTGGTCTTTCGCTCAGAAACAGGTTTAGAACTTTTATTTTATGGTCTTATTGTAATCGAGCCTGTAATTCTTTACTCAATTCTTCGTATCCCGGTTTGCCAAGAAGCGCAAACATATTTTTCTTATAACTCTCTACGCCAGGCTGGTTGAATGGATTTACTCCCAGCAGATATCCGCTGATACCACATGCATACTCGAAGAAATAGAACAACTCACCAAGATAGTACTCATCCTGCTGTGGAATGCGAATAACCAGATTTGGGACATTTCCATCTGTATGAGCCAACTGTGTACCCCGCATCGCACTCTTGTTGATAAAGTCCATGGTCTTTCCGGAAAGATAGTTCAGACCATCCAGATCCTTTGCTTCTTCTTTTACTGTGACATCCAGTGCCGGAGTTTCCAATTCCATCACGGTCTCAAACATAATGCGGGATCCGTCCTGAATAAACTGTCCCATGGAATGCAGATCTGTCGTAAGGTCTACTGCCGCCGGGAAAATACCTTTTTGGTCTTTTCCTTCGCTCTCACCATATAACTGTTTCCACCACTCACCTACATAATGGAAGATCGGTTCATAATTTGCCAGCACCTCCACACCTTTTCCTTTACTATGCAGGATGTTTCGGATCGTAGCATACATAATCGCATCATTTTTTGCCGTCTCTGTCTCCAGGCAAAGACTTCTCATGCTGGCTGCACCCTCCATCAACTTGCTGATGTCTGCGCCACTAACTGCTATCGGCAGCAAGCCTACTGCTGTAAGTACTGAGAAACGTCCTCCTACGTCATCCGGAACAACAAATGTCTCATATCCTTCTTCAGTAGCAAGTCCTTTCAATGCACCTTTCGCCTTATCTGTAGTTGCATAAATTCGTTTGGCTGCTTCTTCTTTTCCATATTTATTCTCAAGCATTTCCTTAAACACACGAAATGCAATCGCCGGCTCTGTTGTCGTACCTGATTTACTGATAACATTAACAGAAAAATCACGATCACCGATCGTCTCGATCAACTGTGATAAGTATGTACCACTGATGCTGTTTCCTGCATAGTATATCTCCGGTGTTTTCCGAACGCTTTTATCAACACTGTTATAAAAGCAATGACGCAAAAACTCAATTGCCGCTCTGGCTCCCAGATAGGATCCACCAATTCCGATCACAATCAACACTTCTGAATCGCTCTGGATCTTCTTTGCTGCTTTCTGAATCCGGTCAAATTCTTCTTTATCATAATCTACAGGAAGATCGATCCATCCCAGAAAATCATTCCCTGCACCTATTTTCTTCTCCAATGTGTTTCGAGCGATCTCCACCATACTCTGCATCGATTCGATCTCATGCTCTCCCACAAATCCAGACGCCAATGAATAGTCAAATGTCACATGTTTTCCCATAATATGTTCCCTCCTGTTTTGTATCTATGGTGCACTTTCGCGCCAAAGATTCCTTAATAAGTAAATTATACGGTCAGAGAATTTAGATGTCAACTCACACTTAATGGCCTAACCCATATATTCCCGAATGACATCGCGAATCACATCTTCCTCCTCCTTGGTAAATTCCAGCGGAGCGACTGACACTGCTTTCGCCTTGTGCCGGCTCATCTCCTCCACTGCCTCTACTTCATCAAAATACTGTCTCTGGTATTCTCGTAATTCTTCCTGATGAAATGTCTCTTTTTCAAGACGCGGTTTAAAAATATTTTCCAGGTAATCCAGCATATCAATCTTCAGATGTTCCCGCTTGATATCCAGCCCCCATAAGCAGTCCGTCACCAGCACCAGGCCATTGCCCAGCACTCCAAAAAACAGACTGACAAAAGCTGCATAATAATTCTCACATACAAGGACTGCATAAACAGCCCCACCCATACTGGTCAGCATGGATAATATCGTGCAGCCATTTGCTGTATTTTGCCATGATGATAACCGTAAATGTCCTATTTTATAATGATTCAGACATTTTTCCACAAAGACCGCCACATCAGGAACACCCATCTGCAGCTGATAACATGCGTCAATCTTCTTACAGATGTTCTTCATCAACGGATGCTCTGAATGACCCATGTCTCCCGCCTCTTTTTGCATTCGCTTGAGGCTGCCACTAACAATGCCTTTCACAATAATATCAACTGCACACAAAATAATGGTCAAGTACACAGCGATATATTCTGTTCTCCACTCATACATATCCGATTCCTCCCTAAGTTCATTTTGGAATCAGTATAACAGCGCATGAATGGATGTACCACGTCAATCATACACTTCAAATATCTTTTTGCCGACATTTTTCGTCAGGATCTACTCGTCTTTGCTATCTGTCGACAATTTTGCTGCCTTATCGATAATATCTGCAACTAACTGAACCGCATTCTGCTGATTGCTCGCCTTCATTGCATTCTTGTATTCGTCCTTATGCGTATCCACATAAGAAATTGCCTCCATCAGCCGTTCACTCGTAAGTTCCTCTTCCTTTATCACATAGCTGAATCCTTGTTTTTCAAAAGACGCGGCATTCAAAATCTGATCTCCGCGACTTGCTTCCAGCGAAAGAGGAATCAAAATATTCGGTTTATGCAGTGCAAGCAGTTCACAGATCGCATTGGCACCAGCTCTGGAGATCACAAAGTCCGCGGCATCCAAAAGATCGCTCAATTCTTTCTGAATGTATTCATATTGAACATAGCCCGGTGTTCCCTGCAAAGACGGATCAATCTTATCCTTACCGCACAAATGTATGATCTGATATTTTTCCAACAACTGTGGCAAAATTGCACGAACTGCTTCGTTTACCCGGACAGAGCCAAGGCTGCCACCGATTACCAGAATTACCGGTTTATCTGCTGAAAATCCACAAAATTCTAACCCGGCTAATCGGTTTCCGGAGAATAATTCACTACGGATCGGTGACCCTGTCAAATGCGCCTTGTCCTTTGGCAAATGTTCCAAAGTCTCAGGGAAATTCGCACATATTGCAGTAGCAGACGGAATGCAAAGACGATTTGCCAATCCCGGTGAAATATCGGATTCATGCAGCACGCATGGGACTTTTTTCTTCACTGCTGCTTTTACAACAGGCACCGTTACAAATCCACCTTTTGAAAAGATCACGTCCGGTTTCACTTTTTTAATGATTTTCCCTGCTTCCGCAAATCCTTTTAAAATCCGGAATGGATCCGTGAAATTTTTAAGATCAAAATATCTTCTCAGCTTTCCCGAAGATATTCCATAATACGGAATATCAAAATTAGAAATCAGTTCTTTTTCAATTCCTTCTTTCGAACCGATATAATGAATCTCGTATCCTCTTTTTTGCAGTTCTGGTATCAGTGCAATATTGGGTGTTACATGTCCTGCTGTACCGCCACCAGTCAATATAATCTTTTTCAAGCTAACAGCCCCCTACAAATTATTTTTAATTTCCTGTGCAATTTCCTGCAGATCGGATGGCATGTCACCCTGTTTCCATCCAATATTTACTGTATCCTCTTCAAATCTAGGAATAACATGAACATGCAGATGAAATACAGTCTGACCTGCTGCCTCTCCATTATTCTGCAAAATATTTACACCCGGACAATTGTATGTCTTTTGAATCGCTGTCGCAATCTTCTTTGCCACGATCATAATGGCAGAAGCATCTTCATCCGGCAATTCATAAATATTGGGAGCATGATTTTTAGGCAAAATGATCACATGGCCTCTCGCTGCAGGGCTTACATCCAAAATCGCACGAAAACGCTCATCCTCATACACTACCGTTGATGGGATCTGTCCATCAATAATCTTACAAAAAATACAATTCTGATCTTTCATTTTCATCCAACCTTTCTTCTATATCACATTCCACTAAAAGCGGAAAATTGTGTCAAAATTTCTCAAGATCTTAAAATTTCCCTGGGCAGACAAATCCCCCTCCAGAAATGCACTTTGAAAGGTTTTCTCTCCGCGGAATATCTGGGATAATGTATTCTTTTTGATCTTGGCTGTAACATCGGCATTCACAGAATCATCTGTCCGGCTCACACGATAACATTTAAGATTCTTTTCCTCAATGTCAATAATAATCGAACGCTCTGCTGAATCTTCCCCAACAAAATCCATTCGAAAAATCGCTGTCAATCCATCCATTGGATAAAAGTTTTCCCTAAGTTTTGCTACATACTCGTCTTCCGTAGCATCCGGTGTATCTTCTTCTCCCAACAGTCCCTTAAATAAGCTTGCCAGTTCTTCAATGTCTTCTTTCTGTTTTTTTACATAATTATCATTGGAAACATACTCTGACAACTGTTCACTCTCCTGCGGTGTCAACGATACATTACTTCCACGTAACACCGTTTTCTTTACCTGCATCGTGCTGCTTGGTAACGCGACTGTCTTTTTAGAGATGTACCGGTAAAAATTCTCTGCCTGCTTTTCAATCAACAGGTTATACTCCGCATTTGTCTCAAAATCAACATGATTCTCAATGTATGCACATAAACCGGGACTTGGCACACCACCTAACATCTCCCAGGAGCGAACTAAGGTATACTCTGCTTCCCTTTCACCATATGTGGTCGCCATGACAACCGGCATCATATAAATATGAGATATCAACTCCTTGTCTCCATATAGCCAGCATGAATCCAAAAACTGTTGGAGATAACCGCCAATACCGATCCACTCAACAGACGCCGCCAGGATCACACCATCGGCTCCTTTCAATGTTTTAGGAAGTACCGCCAGATTGTTCTTTTCCTCATATAAATTATATCTCTCCACATTGACGCGCAGTTCCTCTAAAACCTTTGTGATCTTCTCCAATACATATAATGTAGGATCGTCGATCAATCCTCGTCCACCATAATATATATTAACTCTCATATGTTACCTCCATACCTTTGTTCCATGTCAAAATAAAGCAAACAACCAGGCCTGCAATAAATCCACCTACATGTGCCGCATTGTCAATGCTGGCATCCTGCATTCCGCTGTACAGACTGAGTGCCAGATATACCAAATATCTGGGAACCTCTGTCGTCCGTCTGCTCTTTCCCCGGTTTCCAATGATCAAAAGAATCAAAAGTGCTCCGCTGAGTCCATAAATCGCCCCCGATGCACCGCAGGAAACTACAGATTCTTCGCCTATGCTCATATTATAAACGATGGAGGTTACTCCTGCAAGAATTCCAGACATAAAGTAGATCACACTAAACCGGATCGATCCTACCACTTCTTCTAATGCATATCCTAATACCAATAATGAAATCATATTATTGATGAGGTGATCCCACCCTATGTGCAAAAAGAAACTGGAAATCAAACGGTAATACTGATGACCATCAACAACGAGCGGTTTCCACAAAGCGCCCATCTGTATCAGGTAATCCGTATCTTCACTGGATCCCGTAAATTCCATATATAAAAAAACAAGCACATTAACAAGAACAAGCAAAATCGTTAATTTAGGTATTTTTGACATTTGGGGTTCGCGATTATCCATAGGAACTATTCTCATCCTTTTCTATTTATGTTATGATTAGAATTGTATCACAATTCCCCTTTGGGGGCAATGAAGGAGCGTATCTTCTCATGAAAGTATTGATTCACTGTGACCAGACAAATACCAAAAATATACTGACTCTGATTGAAGAACAAGGATATACCATTCCCTGCAATTGCAACGGAAATCATCGCTGCAATGGAAAAGTTTATTCCTTTGATTGCAGTATGGTTCCAAAAAACTCAATGACGGTCGAAATTCCGGAATATAGTGAAAAGATATCCAGTATTTCTTTTTCCTCAAAAAATCGGACTCCCGGGCCAGCAGATACTTTACTCATTGATCTGGGAACTACCACAGTAGCACTCGCTCTCATTGACTCAAAAACAAAACATTTACGAAACACCCATACATTTGTGAATCCCCAGAAAAAATATGGTTCCGATGTGATCTCCCGGATACAGGCATCTCTGGATGGTATGAAGTCACAGCTAACACAGGTGATCACCGAAGCATTAAAAGTAGAGTCTGAAAATATATGCAAAAAAAACGGTCAGACAGTCTCCGATATCTGCCAGTGCTACATTGGAGGAAATACAACCATGATCCATCTGCTACTTGGTTATGACCTTCGTTCTCTGAGCGCCAGCCCCTTTGAGATCAAAGCCACAATGCCAGTTCCTTTTATGTATAACAACTGTAACGTGACGATCCTGCCATGGCAATCCGCCTTTGTTGGAGGAGATCTTACTGCCGGATTTTATAGCTGCCGTCTCGACTTATCTGCTGGCAACAGCCTGTTAGTCGACCTAGGGACAAATGGCGAGATGATCTTAAGTTGCGATCATCATTACTATAGCACTTCTACTGCTGCCGGTCCTGCTTTCGAGGGAAATGGTTTGTCATACGGTTGTCCTGGAATTCCAGGAGCCATCTCCCATGTAACACTCCGCGGGCTGATGCCACGACTGACTACCATTGATGATAAACTTCCCATTGGTATCTGTGGCTCCGGCGCAATATCGGTTGCTGCGGAACTCCTGCGAAAAAATTATGTTGACGCAGATGGCATATTGACTGGAAAATTCCCTTCAAATGGTGTCCTTCTCGCCAGAAAGCAAGACGGAACTTCCATAACATTTTCCGCTGATGATTTTCGAACCATTCAGTTAGCTGTTGCCGCCATTGCCGCAGGTATTGACACTTTGTGCCATACCGCAGGCATTACACCGAATGAAATCCATCACTTATATGTAGGTGGAGGACTCGGATTTTTTATTGATCTGGAAGACTGCATTACGCTAAATCTTTTTTCCTCTATTCCAAAAGAATCCATACACGTAATGGGAAATACATGCTTACAGGGACTCTTTCGCTATGCAACAGAAGATCATTTACTCGTGGACTCCTCGCAAATTACCTTAAAAAACATTAATCTGGCCAATAGTGACTATTTTCAGAAAAAGTATATTACTCATCTGACTTATTAGGGGCGGTCTTCCAGACACCATAGCCTACCCCTGCTACAATAAAGATAAAAAAAGAAATCATTTTCTTCCAGTCAAGCGAGTAGGTTACTTGTGTAAAAAACAGATTACATTTCCATGCAATGATCCAAATAACAATACCGATAACCACCCACACCGCACATATCCCATGCCGGTAATTTATGTGACGCAAAATGTTGTCACTTGTCTTTTTTTTCTGTTCTTTCTCCTGTGCACTTACGGATATTATCTCGTCTTTTTCGCAAAATCCATTTTTCTCTATTTTTGCACTTCTTCCCGCTAATTCATATTGATTTAAAAAAGCTCTTAAATGCCCCATTGTCATATCCGCTTTAAAGCAAAGTCCATGAAGTTCGTACAAAAAATTGGCTTCTCTCCCTTTTTCTTTAATTCCAGCCAGAAACATCTGACAAATTCTCTTTACGCCTTCGCCCCACTGTTTGTTGTCCATGTTTCTATAAACAAATAACCATTTCTGCTGATCCCAGTCATAAAAGCAGGTCTCACCATACAATAAAATCCCTTTGGGATTCAGTAAATATTCTTCCAACACAGTTCCCGCATGAAGCATGGCCCGGAAAAATCCAATCATAGTCTCCATCGTCAGAGTTTCATGGTAGATATAGTCTTCTAAAGCAATATAATCTTCAATGAAATACATATATTCCCTATTTTCATCAATACATTGAATTTCCAAGGATAAAAAACTTTCTATTTCCTCCAGTTGAAACAATCGCTCCTCATATGTCCCCTCTTCATTTAAAGGTGCAGACAAATATAGATACTGTTTGCCGTTTTCCCAGCGTCTCTTCATATCCATTGTTCACTCACTCCCCTCCTTTTTCCTCTTACCGGCATCTTGAAAAGCCCACAAAGACTGCGCTGGTCTGTGTATTCCAAAACAGAACGTTTCTGTTATATTCGATTGATTTCCCTGCCACAATCTTTTTAACAATCCCCACGAAATTGGAATTTGGTAACTGACAGATACTCTTTTTTCTATGAGCAATTGTTTAACCGATACCTTTTTAACATTTAAAAGAAACAGCTTTTTATTCAAATCCTTTTGAAATGTATCTTCCCACTTTGTCCGGGATATATCCTGTGTTCGGATCCAAGTATTAAAATTTCCACACGTATATGCGGAAAGAACCACACGATCGTGCACATAAAATCCACCATACATCAATCCTATCAAAACCCATATTGATATTGCTGTGATAAATGTTGCCTCCACGGTAAAGTAGCCTTTTACATTAACTTTTAACATAACATCACCACCCAATATCCAACGCATAAATAGGGCACAAACGGCATTGTGTATTTCCACCCCACTTTTCTCACAATAAGCAGGACAGCCCCGGCAATTGCTGACAAAAACATACTTGTTAATAATACAAAAAGTGTATTCATAGCTCCCAGATACATTCCTATCGTCAGCACCAAAAGACCATCTCCCAACCCAATATGTCCTCCTGTTATTCCCGAAACAACAATGAGTATTCCACCGGGCAAGGCACCATACAGTAACATAATAGGTGCTTTTCCCGACCATAATAATGCAAGGATCATTAGTCCCGTCATGACAACCCAGGGCAAGATCCATACTTTGCGGCTTCTCCAGTCAACAATTCCACAGATCAATAAATAACTGCCCAAAATCATTCCTATCATTTTTTCCATTTTATCTCCCTTTTCACCTTCCACACTTACTACACGGACTTCGTTTTCCAACATTATTTATTGAAATTTCCGATATAGAACGTTTAATCCCACTGCATCCCCTCGTAATATGATACCGGTCTCCGTAATTGGTAATAATAACCGGCTCATTTTTTTGTACAATATGATCAGAACAACATACATCACATGGCTTATATTTGCCTCCACTGGTATTTCTTAAAGCTGCTACATCTTCATATAGATATTCTGAGATTGTCAATTTTAAATATGTGCAGTCTTTGTTCTTATGATATACCGATCCGGTAGGTGCAATATATACGTTACATTCCTCTTTGTCTTGATTACTTCTATCATCCACACCGACGAATGCCCTTGTATGTACGGTCTGTCGGAACCGACATCGTAAATTAAAAAAATCCGCAAAAGGAACTCGCATATAATAAGTAGCCGTGACTTTTATTTCCTCATTTTTACCACTCATATCAGATTCTGCAAGAGATAAACGAAGTGGAACAGCCGACAAATAGGCATTCATTTTCGCGCGGTAATAAACGGTACTTTTGTTAGAGGCGGTACCCTTGATCGCATTTTCAATGGATGCCTCATTAGCTACTCTTGTTAATGCCCACTGTACTTTGTCCTGACACAGAATCATATTTCCCATATACGCAATCGCAACCATTGCCATAATAAAAACCGGCATAACCAGGGAAGCCTCTACCGTCATAGAACCGCTCCAGCTTTTGAATCGAAGCCCAAAAGGGTATCCTATATGACATAAATTTTTCTTTGTAATAGTTATTTTAGTGTTTTGTTTACTGATAGATTGCCCCTCTCTTTCTTTTATATTTGTTATTCTTTTTATAGAATACCCTTTTGAACCTCAATTCTAAGATAAATAGTCTCCACACACCCTGGCAGAAGTCGTAACTTCTCCAATTCTTCGGTTCAGCATTTCCTCTACCGATGGAAATCGTAAAAATTTGCTGTTAAAGCGAAAGCCGGCTTTCGTTTTGATGGATGAAACACAGGTTTGTAATTGAAAATGACTTCTAACATTTTTTTGCATATTCCATTGTATACAATCCATAATCCGGTAGCGGCAAATGCTGTTGTTTTTCATAGCAGCAAACATTTGAAGATAGTCCTTATAATCCATCCCTGCTTTTTTCACATTCTTTACCTGCTTTGCCTTATTCATAATTGTCGCATGAGAAAGCGACAAAACATCCTGCAATGAAGCTGTAATGTGGGCTTCCCCTTTTAGCACCGGTACTTTCTTTCCCTGAAGCATAGCTGCAACATCAATCATACTTTCTACCAAAGCCCAGGTGATCAGAATAAGAGATTGTGTCAACCGGATCAGAGGTTCCATTCCTGAAAATCCAACAACTGCTGCCGCTATGCTGTAAGCCTGTGTTTGTTTTCCTGAATCCTGTGCAATAGCTGCCAGATTGATCGGTGTTCGCGATAGCATGATCCGGTTCAGAACGGCTGATAAATTTTCTTTATCGGTTTTCTTTCCTGCGACAAAATATTCCCACTCATACAATAATGCAGGCGTTTCCGCCATTTTGTCCTGCCCATAATGGCTAAAATGTTTCTTTCCATATTCGCTCAGAAAATAAGTATCTGCCGTGGTTGCTGCAATGTCTCCAATCGTTCCGCTCAATCCAACCTCTTTGTTGCTCACAAACTTCTCTATTTTGTTTTCTGTCAGATCTTCCGTTTTCTCTGCGTCTTTATATAGATTTTCAAAATAACGCGATGCGGGTACTCCCTTTTTGGATACCTTCTCCGGTTGCTGTAAAACTAATGAAATAATGCCTTTCTTCCATGACTCGCCAAAACATTCAATAGGATTTTTCTCACCTCCACTTTTATGGATGCCCCGATAATCAAAAGCAATCGTTTTCGTGTCGTAGCCCTCCCACAATTCAAGCAGTTCATCTTTATGATCTCCCTTCATTTTTGAAATTTTCAAAATCTTCTCTAAAATATCATAATTAGACTCCAAAACAGAAAGCTGTTGTATCAATCTGCTAATGTATTGCGTATGCTGTTGATTTTTTGAAGTACCTGCTATTTTCTGATACTTCTCTTCCAAACTCTTTCTTTGTTCTATTGCTTTTTTGGTAACTTTAAGAGCTTGACCAAGTTGTGTTGCTGTAGGCATCTCCTCCATCTTTATCTGGCATTTTTTCATCTTCTTCCATACTTTCGGATCTAAAACGCCATAATCTGCAGCACTGCTTCCCTTTCGGAAAAACATTTTCACAAATTTCTTTTTGCACTGGATTTTCCCTCTCACCAGGACAATCCCATCTACATATTCCATCAGTTTCAACAGTTCTGTATCAAGTGATGCTTCTTTTTGTAACTGCTCGATATCTTCTTCTGTTTTCTTTGCAAGTTCCTCTGATTTTTGATTAGGTTTCCATTTTTCAACTGTCTCCTTCTGCTGCCCCTTTACAATCTCGCATTTCATATACGCATTGATCTGTTCCTGCAAATCCTTTGCGTTATCATCTCCCAGATACTGTTTATCCGTTACCGCGACCTCATCCACAGATCCTTGAAAAAAATTCATATACCCTTGTTTTTCCTCAAAAGTGCTATTCATATATCGTGCTATCACCGATTCAAAAGTTTCCCCGGTATCTTCTATCGCAAAGAGACGATACCGGTCATATAACGGCTTGCTGTATTCCGTCAATAGCGCATCGCACCCCATCTGTAAAGTTCTTTTTCCATGCTGCGCACATGCTGTATAACGGGCAGTTTCCACCAATGTCCCTAATAATGCTACAATCAGAATCCCCACCAGAGAAAAAAACACTGTTACACTTCCCTGTCTCATATCTCTCCGATTGCCTCTTTATTGCAATATTTTTGATGTGTCCGTATTGAAATTTTTAAACGCCTTTGTGACAACGGCTCCAATCTTAGTTTTAAAGGTAGCCACCAACGCTACAAGAACAACCAGAATCAAAATGATTTCAACTACCCCAACTGCATCTTCTTCCTCAAAAAATAATTTTAACTGATCCATATACATCTTTCTCCTTTTCACATACTCATAAAAGCGGGAACCATTATAATTCCCATCACTAATCCCAACATGATCATCATCGGAAACAATAATTTCGTACTTGCTGTTTCACCCATCCTAAGTGCTTGTTGCTTCCTTTGATCAAAAGCTTCCAATGCTTCTTGCTCCAAAATTTCAATCAATCCCTGTGATCCCTTCCTGAGATTTTGAGAAATAATGGATGCAAACCGGAGGTACGGCTGTATCCCACATCGCTTTCCAAACTGCTCTACTGCAGGAATATCCGGCATACCATCCTGAATTTCGTTTATCATAATACATATTTCCTCATAAGCATATCGTCGCTCCCCTGTTTTTTTCCGTTGCTCCTCGTATTCTTGTGCCAGACGCAAAAAACATTGACGCAAAGTGAGGCCTGCCCCTAACAATAACATCACTTTGTTTACAATTCCCGGATGATCCAATGCCAACTGTTCCTTTCTCGCTTCCAGCTGTTTCTTTTGACGTTCTCTTTCGCATAAAGGATACAGCACGATTCCCATCATCATCAGAACCAGCAAATACGGTGGATCCTTGTCCTGTTTTACCTCATAATTTAATTTTGTGTTTCCTAAAGTATCCGGCAATATGATCTTGTCCTCTGTTTTTTGCTGCTTGATCGCCTTTTTTATTTCTTCTTTGACTTCTGCAATCTCACGCTCGGCACCAAATAATTGTTTCGCTACAATATGTATTGGATAATGATACGTCTTTTTGAAATTCCTGTATTCTGCCTCAACCGTGACCTCCGTGTCAACACCATCTTGCGGAACCGCTGAAAAGCGTATTTCTCCCTGCTCATTAATATACCGGTCATCCACGATCCAGTTCAGCAAAATTTCTGTATCCGGAATTTCTTTTGAAAATAACAGCTTGGATGTAATAGACTCTGCCGATCTGTTTTCCCCCAGAAGAGTCTGCTCCAAATATTCCTGAACCTTCATTTCCATTTTTTCACATTCCTGTTCCGTAAATTTTCTTTCCTCTAGATGAAGGTTCATCTCTTTTTGCCACTCACCATTCTCGCCATTACCACGAACAACAAGTGGAATGTCTGGAGATGTTCGTTGAAGTACATTCTTATCCAGTCCAAACGTATTCTTCTCGTAGACAAAATTTCCCAAAAGAAGCAATACGATCCCACCAAAAACAATCCCTCCCATGACCGCAATGCGTCTTCGCCATATCTGCTCTCCTCTCACTTCCACCCTGTCCCTTGGGTAAATTTGTCGTATAAATTCCTTCGTTATGGCATCCTTTTTCCACAATGCCTGAACCCATCTTCCCTTTAGAATCTCTTTCATTTACTCCCTCCACTAAGACATAATATTCATAATTTTCCTACACCATAATATCGACACAAAGTACAGAATTAAAACAATCGTCATAAAAAGCCGACCGGAAATCCCCATATACAACGGATCCAGAAAACCCTTTGAACAAACGGACAAATATACAATGATCAGAAGAGGAACTGCCATCATACACATAGATTCCATTTTCTTTCCTGCAATCATTGTCTGTATTTCTTTTTTCACCTGGATTTTCTGTCCAATATTTTCCGCAGTGCGCTTCATTACCCGAACCATATTTCCTCCGCTTTTTCTTGCTGTAGCATATATCTGTCCAAACATAATAATGTCCTCAAGATTGCTTCGGCGTCCAAAATCCAATAGCAGCTGATCCAACGATTCATGCAGTTCCAACTGCTTTTGGATCTCCCAGAGTTCCTGTACCATATATGTATTGCGCCCATGAAGCATTTGCAGATCCTCATACGCTTCTGTAATGGCATTTTCCATAGAGTACCCTGCTACCAGCGCAGATACCATACTGTCCATCGCATCCTTAAACTCTAGCAATAGATTCCATTGAACTTTTCTTCTCTCATGTATTTCCCCTGCTCTTACCGCCACCAAAAATCCCAGTCCGGAAAATAAGACCATTGCTATCCAATGCCGATAAAACAAATATCCGACTGCTACACCACACGCACTGCCTACGAAACCGTACAATAACCTGACTGTTTTGCTTATACGGTATTTTTCATAATCCATTATACTGTCACCCCCGCTCTCAGACACTTTTCTGTAAATTGCAGATCAAACTGTGTTTTTTCCAGCCTGCCAATGACTTTTCCATCTTTTTCGCCCTGCTCCCGGAATACAAATAACGGAATTATTTGTATTTTCCCATCCTTTACTGTTCCCACTTCACTGATCTGAAGTACCCTCCTTGATCTGTCTCGTAATCTTCCCAGATGAATGATCAGATCAATTCCCGATGAAATCTGTTGACGCACTGCTGCCAGAGGAATATCCATTCCCATCAGAACTAATGTCTCCATACGATTTAACATATCCTGTGGACTGTTGGCATGTCCTGTAGACAGACTACCATCATGCCCTGTGTTCATTGCCTGTAGCAGATCGATCGCAGCCGCATCTCTGATTTCACCAACAAGAATTCTGTCCGGCCTCATTCGCAAAGCACTTTTCACAAGGTCACGGATCGTGATCTGATTCTTTCCTTCTACATTTGCATTTCGGGATTCCAGCCGAACCAGATTGTCTATATTTTGTATCTGCAGTTCGGCCGAATCTTCGATCGTCACGACACGTTCCCACCTTGGGATAAATCCGGACAGTACATTGAGAAATGTTGTTTTTCCCGCTCCGGTTCCCCCTGATATAAAAATATTGTATTTTGCCTGCACCATTTTTTTCAGAAAAACTTCTGCTTCTCTTGTTATCGAACCCAGCTGTACCAGCTTTTCCATGGTCATGATCTCTTTGGGAAATTTTCGAATTGTGATCACCGGCCCTTCTATCGCAATTGGTGGAACAACAATATTTACACGCGAGCCGTCTTCTAAACGCGCATCCAATATCGGATTTGTTTCATTGACAATGCGGTTCCCTGCGGAGGCAATCTGCTGTGCAATATTGTCCAACCTCTCCTGATTTTCAAATTGAAGCGGACTTTTAAATATCCGCCCCTCCTTCTCAATAAAAATCTCATCGGGACCATTTACCATGATCTCCGTCACCTCGTCATCATCCAGCAATTCCTGGATGACATCAAGCTTTCGAATAGAATTGAAAATTTCCCTACGCAATTTTCTGCGTTTTTCCAGCCGTATGAAATCATTCGCAAAATGCTTGTCCATGCAGCGGTCAATTCTTGCATACAGATCGTCATCACTGATCTGTTCCCCAGGTAGAATTTCCTGTAAGATCCGACTCCGTAATTCCTCTTTTTGATTCAAAACATTGACACCCTTTCCCCCATACTTCTTCCACAAAAAACTCCGGCAATTCCGCCTTTTTCGCATATTCCTCCGGTATCGCTACCGGTTGAACTTCTTTTCCTGTTATACTTATATTTCCCATATGACAATACGAAATAAATCTATCAAAATGCTTTTCTTTTCCCTCCGGATGCACAATAAAGGCTCCATCGGCGTTTTTCATAAGTTGAATCATACTTTCCAGTAAAAAATCAGTAGATATGATAATACACGGAAAATCCCCCTTTTCCTGTAAACATTCCAATACAGACCACCACTCGTTACAAGTACAGTCAACAATGTCTCCAAAATATTTCATAGGTGGCATAAAGTGGTATCCCTCTTTTTCGTGTCTTATCTTTTGAATCTTGTCGAGTACCTGGGGCGCAGACTCTGTCAGCAAAAGTTCTTCCAGCAGAAACTCTTCCGGTATCGCTGGCATTTCTGAAAAACGTGAAAGGTCAATCCAAAGACACTTCTGCTGCCTGGCAAGCATTTTTGCAAAGCTTCGTGCTAGCAACTGCTGTCCTCCCTCTGTTCCAAACACAACATATACACCTCTTGTCAGATCTGTCTCCCGCTCTACTGTTGGCAGTTTCAAGTGCCATAAAAGTTCTTCATAAACCGCTTCCGCCTTTTGATATTGATAAATGCAATGATCGTTCCTGCTCTGGCGGTCACAAAGAACAATTTTTACCGGCAGTGATAACTCCTGCACCTCTTCCCGATCTGTCAAAACGACACTCTGTTCTCCCGAACAGCCAATAAGTTCTTCCTGGTCTGTTATCAATCGGACTGCAATCTGCGGATGTCTCTTGACAGTTATAAAATGCAACAAACTTTTTCCATAATTTTCATCACGGAAAAAAAGCAATAAAATGATTTTCCTACGCTTCACTCTTCTCCCCTAAAACATAACATACAAGGTTGCAATTGCGATCCCCACGGTAAAAGGTACAACTGCCTCATGTTCTAACTCCTTAAAACTGCAGTATTTGTGCAGTTTCCTACTATGATACACCTTACTTACATACTGGAATAAATGTCGAAACCGACGACGAAAATTTCTGCAAATGAACATCTTGACCAAGGCCATCAATGCCGCTGCGAAAAGCGCATACATCATAATACGCAGTCCATTATAACAACCGGCATAGCTGCCAATCACAGAAAACAACTTGCAATCCGCTGCCCCTATCATACGACAGCAAAAAAACAAGTAACAGATCAAAAAAGGAATGATCATGCCAAGCAGCCAATGAGCTAAGCCAAAAGCTCCATACTGCTGGCAACGCCTGAACAGGCTAAAAAACATAATAATAATAAATATTTCATTCGGTACACGGTAATACCATAAGTCAAACAAAGAAACAAGCAACAGGAAAGAGAATACAATTCCCAATTCCACTGTGTGTTGTCACCTCCGTCTGTGTTGTGTTCCAAAGATAACACAGGACTTATTTTTTTGTCAACATATATTTTTTGAGGAAATTTTTTGCATATATTAAGAAAATTCTGCCTATACTGATACTAGAAATAAATTGAGAAATCAACGATTTTTCGGGAAAGGAGACCATTATGCGAAGAAATCGAAAAAAATATATAGAAAATTTGGGAATCCCTGCTCCCACTCCCTTATCTGCCTTTGAGACAAAGGCAATTCTGCAAAATGAAATAGAGGCGGCCCAGCAAGCACTGGAAACCGCCAACTCTAATTTTGAAAATGTATCGGATCCCGACCTCATTGACAGTTACATCTATGAGATGAACGCCATCACGTTCCGGTACCGTTATCTGTTAAAACAAATGCGTGGATTTGAATCTTGATTTCTACACCTCATAACCACGATTCTGCTCAACGGCAGATACCGTTTCGTTCAAGGTGCCTTTTCCATACGTCAGCCCCGCATAAATCTGCTGTGTATTTGCCATGACCGGCTGGGAATCATCCTGAGCCGCCAGTTCCTGAAATGATGGCAACAGTCCCTTTAACACATTGTACGCATGATCCAGACGATCCACATCGCTAAGGGCAATCCCCTGGCACAGTTCGCGATGTGCATAAATATACAACTGCCGTAGATAGTGTGCAATCTCATACTGCAGATCCAAACTTCTCATAAGTTCTTCTACCATTCCTTTGGCTCGGTATATTTCTTTCCGGGCTTCTTCTTTTTGCCCTGCATCAAGATAACGCTTTCCTTCTTCAATACTTGCCATCGATGCTTCGTAAATGACCACAACCAGTTCACTTCGATTCGCCTGTGTAACCCGAGTGGCAAATTCCTGCAATTTTTGTTTTTCCATAATTAATTCCGCCCAATCACTTTCCACAAATTATGCACATTTTATCAACCCTGTAACAACTGTAAAATCGTCTGCGGCTGGTTATTTGCCTGTGCCAGCATTGAGGTTCCTGCCTGAACCAAAACGCTATACTGTGTATACTGCGTCATTTCCTCTGACATATCCACATCTTCAATGCGGGAACATGCTTCTGTAAGGTTCTGAGTTGTTGTGTCCAGACTGGAAACCGAAGAATCCAGTCGGTTCTGATATGCACCCAGTTTTGAGCGTATCGCGCTGATATTCTGAATCGCATCGTCAAATGCGGAAATCGCCTTAGCAGCACCTTTCGAGGTACATACATTCACATTGGAAATATCCAATGCGTCACAAGAAATACTTGGAATTGAAATGTCAATTGTCTGACCTTCATTTGCTCCGATCTGGATTGAGATATATCCGGCATCCAGCATCGTTACCTCAGCTTCTGAATTTGCCTCAGCTTCCGAGACATCCAATATCATGCTAAATCCGTTTCGATCGGTTATTTCAACACGTCCACCATCCACAAAAACAGTTGCTGTGTTGGAAAATCCGGAAGCTGTATCTAATGTAACCGTCGCATCTTTTCCTACTACTTTTGTCAAACCATCCACACCGAATTTGGTAGCCAGTTCCGGATTATCCGTTGTGATTTCGATGTCGTATGACGCTCCATATAATACCGAAGTAAAATTCAACGAGGTGGCATTCGCCAGATCGCATTCCGCCCCAGTGCCATCCACCGGCGCGACGTCGATATTCATCATCTCACAGTAATCGCGGATCTGGGAAAATACCTCTTCATAGGTTTCTCCTTCTTTTACTGTGATACTTTCTCCATTGATCTGGATGATCCCTGCTTCTTTGTCTGTCACAACGTCTCCCGGAGCAAACGTCAGGGTACCACTTGTAGCTGTTGTCTGTGTAGCCTGCGTATCAACTGTCAATTTATATGTTGTCAGGCTCACATCATCGCTGGCAGAAATCAACTTTACACCTACATTCGTAGAAGACGACTGGCGACAGCACGATCCGTCCAGCACAGACATCGTATTATACTCGGTCTGCTGTGACAAACGATCGATCTCTCCGCGCAACTCATCAATTTCGTCCTGTATTGTCTTTTTATCATCGATGCCATATGTATCACTAGCCGCCTGAACGGAGAGTTCGCGACAGCGCTGAAGCATACTCTCTACCTCTGATAAGGCACCTTCTGTTGTCTGGATAAAAGAAATACCATCCGAGCCATTTTTTGAAGCTCTGGCAAGACCACGGATCTGCGCTCTCATCTTTCTTGAAATCGCCATTCCTGCTGCGTCGTCTGCCGCCTTTGTAATCCGGTATCCGGATGATAATTTCTGGGTGCTGGACGTCAGGCGATCCTGCACGGTGTTCAAATTTAAATTGGCTCTCATAGCCGTCACATTGGTATTGATCTTCATGTTATTCATCCTCTCTGATCATATTTTCGATAAAGCACTTTGCAATGAAATATAAGTCTTTGTTGCTCACTTCCATCGGTGCTTCTCCTACATGAAAAGAATGACGGCTTCCTTGTACTAAATTATCACTATCCATAGTGTATCCATTCTCTTCTAATGTTTCTTCAAAATCTAAAAGACATTGTCTGCAGCGATCTTCCTGCTGCGTCTGCTCCATCGTGATAAACCCTTTCACATGGGTTGCCTGTACCCGGAATGTAGCCTGCAGTTTACCAAATGCAGGTGTTTCCATAGAAATATCTACGGTTCCTTTTTTCTCCTGCTGCTGATTCAGCGTAACCCGGCAGCTGCCGACTCCCTGCTCCGTGATGATCGGAATTTCGTACACATTTGACTTTCTCATACGATGATAAAAGGAAATGCTTCCTGCCATCTGTGATAAAGTAACAACATCCTCGTATGTTATATCGGCACGATCCTCCTGTTTCTCCAACTGTTTTTGATGCTCTTCATCAATCTGCTGATAACACTCCTGCAAACGCTCTGGATCTTCAAACGCCTGCAATATTTCATCCTGCTCTTCCTTTGCAAAAAGAGACAGATACGCCTTGTTGTCAAGCGCCAGATACTGTGCCAGCGCGGTGCGGTTCATATATGTATCCGGCATTTCCAGTGCCTGGAAAAATTCATCCAGCGAATCACCGGTTTCTTCCATAATATGACGGATCTTTTGTGTTTCTTCCTGATAATAAGAAAGTAATTCGGAATCCCCTTCTGTTTCTGTTGCAAGTTCCCACAAGGATTCCAATGAAACATCTTCTTGTTTGTCCACAAGATCCACAAGATTTTCCGGCGTGACACGCTCTTGCACCTCTTTTGCAAGAGTCGTATAAAATGCGCCGTTGATCTGTTGGTCGATGGCGGTTCCATGCTCTTTCGTCTGCTCTAACGCACCAAAATCTTCTGAAATCTCCACGTCCAGTCCTCTTGCCCTGCGGCTTCGGGAAGCAGACAGTAAAGAGGACAACGTGATCTCCTTGCCTTCCTTGACCACTTGTCCCACCAGCGCCCCCTGGCTCTTCTCAACCTGATACATAAGCCGAAATACGCCAATCATTCCCTGTCGCTGTTCATCTGTAAAATCCCCGTTCCGATCCAGCTGCCACAGAAAACGTCGGAAAGATTCTTCTGTCCCTGCTGCAGCTTCTGACGCCCGATCGACATACGTTTGTAATTCATCCATCGTCATATCCAGTGGATTCACATTTTTCTCAATCATGTCAGCGACAACCGCCGGCTTAAGTCCCGACATCACCCGTGTCACCGTCTTATCATAGACCTTCATTTCTTCCACATTTTCTGGAGAAATCTCCATGCGGTTGACGCCCAGGATCCGCACAGCCCGCTGATTCAGTGCCGTCGTTTCCAGTCCAATTTCGCGAAGCAACGTATCCACATTCGAAAAGGCCTTTGTCATGGAATCTCCCAGATCCGATCTTACTTGTGTCCCTACTGTTTCATATGTCTGTTCCATCTTCTGGTACTCGGCTTTTAATACAACACCACGTTCTGCTAATGCACCAAAAGAAATCTCTTTTCGCTGTGCAAATGTATCGCCCAACAACTGAACCGGCGACTCCATAACACTTCTGGCATTCTGTACAACACTCCGGTACACCGCTTTCTCATTCGGAGACAATGATATTCCTTTTTCTTCCAAAAACAGGTCTTCTTGTTCCTCATTCTGTTGTTTGAGTGCTTCTACCACTTTTTCCACATTCTCAACATCAACCGAAATTCCTTTCGCCTCCATCCGGCGCGCGGCGTCCACCGTCATCACAAGACGGGTTTCCTCCAATTGAAGTCGTGCATTGACGGCATCTACCTTTGGTCTGATCTCATCTCTGGATGGAATTGCCAGATTCGCCTGGTCTGGAGCGATCCCATCTGCCAGCTCATCCACGATCCGTTTGATCACCTTGGAAAGATCCAGATCTTTGACTTCTGCCAGCCGGTTCAACATCTGAACATTTTCCGCAGTAACGGGGAGCTGGTTCTCATACAACCATTTTGCCTGCTCCATGTTTTCATCCGTTGACGCCAAACCACCCTGCTCTAAAATCTCCTCTACTTGTGCGGCAACCTCTTCAAATGCCGGTGGTTCATCCGCTTCTTCCATGTCTATTTGTTTCGTCCCATACACGCTGTTATTGATATTTTCCGGTGTGATCTGCCATTCGCTTTCAATAAAAAACTTCATCGAAGCTAAAGAAAGCTGATCACGGCTCTGAACCAGATCAACCGCACGACTCACCAAATTCACAAGATCTGTTTCAACCGGCAGGCAGCTGCGTTCCAATGACTCTCTGATCTGCCCTTCGACTGCGCCATTCTCCAGATGTTCCTCTTGCTGCTGCTCATTTTCCACCTGGCTCTCCACAGATTCCTGTGTGTTCCGGCGTTGCTCTTTCACACGATGAATCGCTCTCTCTAACTGAGATGAAGTATATTCGTCCAATGGTGTGTCCTCTCCGGATAAGTCCATCGCATCTTCCCCCGTCATACACTGGGAAATAAAGTCCGACACGGACATGGAAGAATCCTTTGACATACCATTTGTCTCTGTATTCTGTTGTTTCGCCCACTCCTGCGTATACACCATATCTCCATTCAGATTTACGGATGTCCCGCGCTCTACGCCATAAGTCTCACTAGCGGCATTGGTCTTGGTCATCGGTGCATTATTTGCAGAAAAAGCTGCTATCCCACTGGCGTCCAGATCCGATGCCGATAATGAAATTTTGTCCTTTTGTATAATCATAAATTCACGCTCGCTTTCCAAATATCTAGAGTATATTTCGTCAAAAAAGCGAGAATTCTTTACCTACTGCTGGTATTCCTTTAACTTGTCTGCATCCAGTTTGATCCGGTTGTCCATCGTCTTCATAACATCCCGGATCTGCACCTCCCGATTTACAGAGGACAGCGAAAGATCATATAACTGATTGTCCCAGAAATCCAGCACTAATGGTTCAAAAATATTTTCTTCATTTTCCCGGATAACCAGACCTTTTGATCCATTTGTAAGTTCTACGCACACACCCGGAACCAGAATATTGATCGCTTCCGTCAATGCCTGCACCACTTTGGCATCAAATTGCTCTTCGTGTTCGATCAGATGACGCACGGCACGGATCTCCGATGTTGGCTGCATATAAGACTTCATAGCCGTCATACGATCGTAAGTATCTGCTATGTATAATATAGAAGCATTCACATTGGTCTTCAAAGCTTCAGATATGCCGGTTTCCTCTGTGCAATACATCTCCTGCATCTGATTTACCAGCTGGATCACATCCTGATCCACCCCACTGTAATGCTGCAGGATTTCGGTTGTATTGTGCTTGATCGTCCGGCGCCTATCGCCATCATCAGACTGATCTGCCATATTCATCGGAAGCTTCAATGCACCAATATCATGAAGGATCGCTGCTTTTACCAGACTGTTGATCCGGGCGGCTGGCAACCCCATATGACCACTGATCAACACCGTCAAGATTGCCGTGTTGAGAACATGTTTATAAACGAAATCATCCTCACTTCGCAAACTTTGAACAAAATTGATCTTGTGATCCAATTGTCCATAATTTTTTATAATAAGACTGCAAAGCCAGTCTAAACCTTTGTCTTTCTTTCCTTTAGAGATCAGCTGCAGATCTTCGCGGATACTAAATACCGCCATCGTCTGAAAACGCTCAAAATTGATGTCATCCTGTGTCAGCGGTGGTAATGGTTCCGCCGGCTCCAGAATATACAATCCCATAAGGTTAAAATTTTTAATTCCGTAGATCGCCTGCATCGTGATCCGCGTGTCCCGGTCGTATAACAATACCCCATTTTTATTGTATATTGGTTTACCCAGGCGCATTCCCGGTTTCAGATCATCTACCTTCACAAATATCATTTGCATATACCCCCTGTCTTATTTCCAACACATTTTCCTGCTATGTTTTCTATAAATCTAATAATATCAGCAATTGAAAGCAATCGCAATACTTTTCATTATGATTGGAGGGACAATATGATTCGGCGAATCATTACTTATTTCACTTGTTTCACGATGATCTTAACGATAGGCGGTGTCCGCCCGCAGGTAGTAGCTCTGGCGCAGGACACTGTGTCATCCGATATTGACTTAAAAGAAAGCACTTATGAAGATGGCAGAGTATTGGTTACCCTGGCGGCTCCCGACGACACGCCCCTTACTGAAGAGGGTGACGTTTCTTTCGACTCACAAATGTCTGTCGATGAAACCTGGGATTTTGGTGATGCGACCTTTCTTGGTACAACAAAAAAACAAAAGCAGTTTCTCAAAGACAAAACCTATACAGTATCCTCTGTTTCATCCACATCTTACTCAACGGAGGAATTGATGGATGCTCTGCAGGACGAAGCTTATGTGATCTCCGTCGAACCGGATTATTATCAACACAAAATGTCAACCAGCGATCCACTTTCTTCTTATCAATGGTATCTGGGTGACAGTGATACATTTTCATCTGCTTCTGCAGAAGGAATCCACTACAATAATCTCACCCAGAAAACGGCATCCAAAGCTCCTGTCGTTGCCGTTGTTGACACAGGTGTAGACTACACCCACGAAGAACTTTCCGGAAAAATGTGGACCAACACAACATCCTTACCCGGAAATTATGGTTATGATTTCGGTGATTCGGACAGCGATCCAATGGATACCGATTCCGATGGTCATGGAACGCACTGTGCCGGCGTCATCGCTGCTGCACAAAACTCCACTGGCATTACCGGTATTTCATCCCAGGCAAAGATCATGGCGTTGAAAGTATTCAACACCCAGGCCGGTGCCGCCAGCAATTCGACGATCGTCGCCGCTTTTAATTATATATACGAAGCGATGTGTGACGGGGTCAATGTGAAGGTCATCAACTGCTCCTGGGGCGGCAGCGCATCCACCTCTACCTTATCTTCTTTAGTAAAAAAAATTGGAGAAAAGGGCGCACTGTTTATCTTTGCTGCCGGAAACAGCGGAACCAACCATGATGCGACATCTAAAAATACTTGTCCGTATGATTTAAACAGTCCTTATGTCGTTACGGTAGGTTCCTCTTCTCCGACCGACACCCGATCGTCATTTTCGGATTATGGAGCAACCTCTGTGGATATATTTGCTCCCGGCGAAAAGATCTTATCCACAGTAAACACAAATACATTTCTTCCGGCGGTCTACACCAGTGCCGAGCGCCAGGCGAACTGCAGCTATTATTCGTCTTGCGGCACAACCACACTTCCGCTATACACATCGGAAGACCTGGGTCTCACTTCCCGTTCTGCCTCCGTTGTTGATTACCAGGGGCTGAGTCATTCTTCCATAGACTTTTTCAACAAAGATACCGGATCCCAGTGCCTGAATTTCTCTGCCAGCTCCAGAAACTCGGTTCTTGCTCTGTATCTGGATGTCACTGATCTCAATTTGGATCAGAGTACCAATTACTATGTCTGCTATGATCTGGCTCTCGGAAAAGAATCCATTTCCTGGGAACATGTTGCCAAATCACGCATGATCAAAACCTACAACCAACGGCAATATCTGCAACTAGTCGCATTAGAGGGTAATCTTACTACGATTTCTAAAATCTATGTTGACAATATCGGTGTTTCCAAAGCAAATCCTTCCACTGCCAGCTTTGGAAAATATAACATTTACAGTGGAACATCCATGGCAGCACCTGTTGTTACCGGCGCGGTGGCGGTTCTCGCCTCTTACTATCCATCTGACAGCGCCACTCAACGTCGACAGCGGTTGATACAATGTGTCCGAAAAGTGGATGCCTTGAGCAGTTCCTGTGTCGCTGGGGGAGTTCTGGATTTAAGCAAGGTCTCCTCTACAAAAGTTTCGACCTCATCTACTACAACAGGTAAGGTCAAAGTGAAAAAAGTGAAATTAAACAAGAAAAAGGCTACACTGCGCTATAAGAAAAAATTAAAACTGAAAGCGACTGTAACACCAAAGAAAGCGACCAACAAAAAAATCAAATGGACCTGCTCTTCCAAAAAGTATGCTACCGTTTCAAAAAAGGGTGTTGTGAAAGCAAAGAAAAAGGGAATTGGACACACCGTAAAAATTACGGCAATGGCAAAAGATGGTTCCAAGAAAAAAGCAGTCTGCAAAGTTAAGATCAAAAAATAAATATACACAGTCAGACTCCTGATATTAAAAAAAGACGACTTGCTAAAGTAAGTACATTTACTCACAATAGCAAATCGTCTTTTCTTTTACTTATTCCGTATAATCATACTCCAATACAACCGCCGATAGTGGTGGTAAGTACAAACTTAACTCATACGTGCCTTTCTCCTCTCCGGCTTTTGCCAGGATCGGCTTGGCATTTACACGTCCCTCACCGCCAAATTGGGTGTCGTCAGAATTCAATATTTCGGTGAAAACACCTTTGCAAGGGGCTTTTACCGTATATTCCGTATGCGCTACCGGTGTGAAATTCAGAATAAACATCAGCTGTTTTTTCGCTGTGCTACCCCGTCTCACAAAAGCAACTGTGCTTGTCTGCGGGCGGCTGCAATCCATCCATTCGAATCCCATCATATCAAAATCATTGTAATATAATGCGTCATATTTCTGATATAGATGATTCAGCGCCTTGATATAGGTCTGCATCTTTTTATGCCGGTCATCCTCTTCAAGTAAAAACCAATCCAGACTGCGGTACTCTGCCCATTCTCTTTTCTGTGCAAATTCCTGTCCCATAAAAAGCAGTTTTTTGCCCGGATGTCCATACATGAATCCGTATGCTGCACGGAGCGCAGCGTATTTGTCGCCTTCCAGACCCGGCATCTTATTGATCAAAGAACATTTTCCGTGAACAACTTCGTCATGTGACAACACCAAAATATATTTTTCACTCAGATAATATGAAATACTAAAACATAATTGGTCGTGATGAAATTGTTTAAAATACGGATCCAGCTTCATATATTCCAGGAAATCATTCATCCAGCCCATGTTCCACTTGTATGAAAATCCAAGGCCTTTTTCCTGTACAGGAGCAGTAACTCCCGGCCAGGCAGTAGATTCTTCAGCAATGATATAGGCGCCTGGATGCTCTGTCTCCATAATGTGATTCAAATGCTGTAAAAATTCAACGGCTTCATAATGCTCGTTGCCACCATCTTTGTTTGGCAGCCACTGTCCGTCCTGTTTACCGTAATCCAGGTATAACATGGATGCCACAGCATCCACACGCAATCCATCAATGTGAAATTTTTCAACCCAGAACAACGCATTTGCCACGAGGAAATTCTGTACTTCTTTGCGGCCATAATCAAAAATATAAGTTCCCCAATCCGGGTGTTCTCCGCGACGTGGATCCGGATGCTCGTATAAAGCCTGTCCGTCAAAACGTCCAAGACAATGCTCATCTTTCGGAAAATGTGCCGGTACCCAGTCCAAAATAACCTGTATACCGCGGCGATGCATCTCATCCACAAAATACATGAAATCCTTTGGCTCCCCATAGCGGCTTGTCGGCGCATAATAACAGCCAACCTGATACCCCCATGAGCCGTCAAACGGATACTCCGCGATTCCCATAAGCTCTACATGTGTGTATCCCATCTCTACCAGATAGTCACCGAGCATGGTAGCCAGTTCCCGGTAACTGTAGTTGCCATTATCATCGTCTTCCACACGCTTTTTCCATGACGCCAGATGAACTTCATAGATGCTCATCGGCTCCCGATCCCGGACTTTTGCATTCTTTTCTGCTCTTTTCTTCTGAAAAGCCGCATCATGCCAATTGTATCCTGTCAATGAAGCTACGCGTGATGCATTGCCCGGCCGCAGTTCCGCATAGTTGCCATATGGATCCGTTTTATATAATCGCTCGCCGTCCCGTGTCGTGATCTCGTACTTGTAGACCGCGCCCTCGGAAACTCCGGGAATAAACAACTCATATACACCACTCGGCCCATGGAGAACCATCTTGTGCAGTCTGCCATCCCACATATTGAAATCGCCTACCACACTGACACTGCGTGCATGCGGCGCCCACACGGCAAACCGAACGCCCGATACACCTTTATGCTTCTCGATGTGCGCTCCTAAGTGGTCAAAAATACGATAATTTTTACCTTCCCCAAATACATAGCAGTCAAAATCCGATACCGTTCCTTTGTATCCATACGGATCTTTCACGGATATAATATCATCCGGTCCGTATTCTACTTCAAAAGAATACTCTTTCAACCACTTTGATCTGGCCTCGATCACCGTTCCAAATAAACCGTCTACCGGCATCGGTTCCATCTCCTGAACAACCTTGCCTTTTCCGTTGCAAAGCCGGATCGCCTTTGCACATGGCCGGTACACCGTGAAAATCTGAACCTGTTCTTCCTTATATATATGACAGCCCAGCAGGTCGTTGGGCGCGTTGATCACGCCCTGTTCCAACTCTGCCATCAATTCTTTGTTTGCCCAACTTTCTAAATAATGATTCATTGCCAGCCCCCATTTCTATTTGATCGAAATTATAATTGAGCCAGCATATCCTTTACTACCTTTGCCAACTCCTCAGACTGGTGGTCTGCATCTTCTAAATCTTTTCCTACGACACCAAAATAGATCTTGATCTTTGGTTCTGTACCTGATGGACGTACACATAACCATGCGTCATCTGTCAACTCAAAATACAAAACGTTGGATTTTGGAATTCCGGTAGGTCTGGTAGCACCAGTTGCCACATCCGTGATCACATCCTTTTCGTAATCTCTGGTTGCCGTAACTTTGTACTTGCCAAATGCCATCGGTGGGTTGTTCCGAAGTTCTTCCATAATGGATTTGATCTTCTCAAGTCCCTCAATTCCTTTATGGGAAATCGCGATCACATTGTCTTTATAGTAACCGTATTTCTCATACATATCTAACATCGCATCCCATATCGTCTTACCGCGGAGTTTGTAGTATGCTGCTGCCTCACACAGTGCCATCGAAGCAACGATACCATCCTTATCTCTCGCGTGAGTACCGATCAGGCATCCATAACTTTCCTCAAATCCAAAGAGGTACTGTCCCTTTCCTGACGTCTCCATACGAAGGATCTCCTTACCGATCCACTTAAATCCGGTAAGACATTCGGTCACTTTGATACCATAGTATTTTGCCATAGCATCTACCATGTTGGTTGTAACGATCGTCTTGATCAGCTCACCATCTTCCGGCAGTTTTCCCTCTAATGCCAATTTCTGTCCGATCTCATAGTCTGCTAAAAAGCTTCCTGACATATTTCCTGTAAGACAGATATATTGTCCCGATCTGGTATCTTTTACATAAACTCCCAAACGGTCGGCATCCGGGTCAGTAGCCAGTACCAGATCAGCATCTTTCTCTTTTGCCAGCTTGAGGGCAAGTTCAAAAGCTTCTGCTGCCTCTGGGTTTGGATAACTAACGGTTGGGAACTCACCATCCGGCAGTTCCTGTTCCGGAACAACATACACATTGGTAAAACCAAGCTCTTTCAAAATGCGGCGAACCGGAATATTTCCTGTACCATGCAACGGTGTGTACACGATCTTCAGATCCGGTGATGCTTTCTTAATGCACTCTTTATGAAGAACCTGTTTTTTGAGTTCTTCCATATAGCGGTCATCAATAGCCTGTCCAATGGTATGATACAAGCCTTTTTCAATCGCCTCATCCTTTGACATCGTCTTGACCGTAGCATAATCTGTAACTGCTTTTACCTCAGACATAATTCCGGAATCATGTGGCGGCGTAATCTGCGCGCCATCTTCCCAATAAACTTTGTAGCCATTGTATTCCGGTGGATTGTGACTGGCGGTCACATTGATACCTGAAATACAGCCAAGTTCTCTTACTGCAAAAGATAATTCCGGAGTAGGACGCAATGACTCAAATACATATGCCTGAATACCATTTGCTGCCAGACAGCATGCTGCTTCATCCGCAAATTCCGGTGACATGCGACGGGAATCATAAGCAATAGCAACTCCCTTGTCCTGACCATTCTGTTTCAAAATATAATTGGCAAGACCCTGGGTCGCTTTGCGAACGGTGTAAATATTCATACGGTTGGTTCCTGCTCCGATCACACCACGAAGTCCTGCGGTACCAAACTCCAGGTCAGCATAGAAACGTTCTTTGATCTCCTTGTCGTCTCCTTCAATGCTACGCAACTCCCTTTTTGTCTCTTCATCGAAATAAGGATTGGCAAGCCATGCCTCGTAAGTTTCTCTGTAATCCATAATTTCCTCCTGTCCGCCGAATCATCGGCTCTCAATTTATTTTGGGTGTAAAACACCAGATGCCAAAGCATCATTACTATCCTTTTGCACTGTCACTTTCTTCTAAGTCCGGAAAACTCCAGCTTACATCCAGACTGTCATCCGCAAGTTCCACACTGTAACTCTTTGTGACATATCCTTTTTTGGTAAGTGTAACTGTCACACTTCCAAGCACCTTCGGAAAACTGCACGGCGCTTCGCCCTTGTATGTACCATCTACATAAACGGCCGCTCCTTCCGGTGCGCTTACCGTGATCGTATGGGCGCTGTCCACAGACTTCTCTTCGCTGGAAGAACTGCTGTCCGAACTGGAAGATACACTGGAACTCTTTTCACTGTCCGAATCCGACTCAACATCCGCTGTCTCTTCCGACAAATTGATCCGGACGGTCGCACTGCTGTCCTTAACCTGTATCACGCCACTGTAGTCATTGTAGCCCTCCAGTGTGACTTTAACGGAATGATTGCCATATTTAAGCGACACCGGTTTGGAACTGTCCACAAGACTTCCGTTCACATATAATTCGGCTCCCGCTGGCTGGATATCAAATGTGATCCGTCCGGTATCCGGCACCTGATTCTGGTATTTGGCAACATTTAACTTGGTAACTTTGCCTCTTTTGACCTCTACGGTCGTAGATGCACTCAGATCCCCATTTACCAGACTGACTTTCAACGTTCCTTCTGGAACTGTCAGAAGCATCGCCGGCGACACGGGCAGGATTGCTTCTCCTTCTACCGTCAGCACTCCACCATAAAAATCTTTATCATTCACAGGTTCTATATACCCATGCCCTTTTGTCACTTCGATCGAATAGGCTTTTCCCTTCACCCCACGAAATGTCACACGGTCACTGCTTGTGATCTCCATCGGATCAATATCCTTGTCCTCCGAGCGCGCCACCAGATACTTGGTATACGCATAGGTGACATCGTCAACTACAATCTGCCCCGCATCCTTGTCAACACGGATCTTGGCATCTTCAACCTCGATCACATCTTTGTTCTGCTCCATCTTCGTAATGCGTGTGCCGTCTTTCGTATTGGTAATATCATATACCTCACCAACTGACACCTCATCCATCGACATGCTCCGTCCGTTTTTGGAAAGGATCGTCGTGCCTCCCGTATATGAATACTCCTCCTGATCGTCCATGATCGTATTATAAAAACGTATCTTTTTTGCTGTTGTGTCAATCTGCTGGATCACACCAGTAAAATCCGCCCCTTCTACATAAGTCACGGAGCTGTTCGGTACCTCCGTTGGCGATGGTGCGCTGGCAGCACTGCAACCGCTCAGCAAAAGCATTAAAAAAAACATTCCCACGGTCTTTGCCGCCCTCATATCAACACCTGCCATTTCACTCATTTGTGGACTTTTATTGTACCATAATCCCCCTGAAAAGACCAGACCAATTCTTATCACTTCGTGCAAAAATCACTCAAAAACAAGTCCTTTTCCTGCTCCTGATTCCACACCTTCAACAGCTTCTCCATTTTCTTATCAGAAATCCATGTTTTCTTTCCGTTCATGTACTGACTCATAAGCTTGTGGTACTTGGCCGGATATTGAAGTATCAGCAAAAGTGCCTCTTTCTCCTGCACACACAACATCCGTTTCTTTTCATACCCCCGAAGGATCGCTCTGCCTTTTGCTCCATTCCAATTATTTTTTTCCATTACTTTTCTCATAAAATACGCGAGATCCAATATCTGCATGCCATATTCTGCACTGGTAAAGTCCGTTGTTGCGATCCCCCGTCTAGTAAATATAATATTATGATAATTGTACGCCCCATGACGGACATCGGCACTATACGCTCCCGCTGTGACCAGATACGCAGACTCCTGCATTTTCTTTAAAACATTCTGTGCCTTCTCATAAAAAGTCGGAAAATACGCCAGCGAATACAATTCAAAATCACTTTTTCTGCGTTTATCCCTCATGAAATGATACACCCGTTTCAGCTCCCGGTTCCGTCGCTCGTACCCTGCGATCAGCGACTCCCTCAGTGCCACCGGCTCTTCTGTCATATTCTTCATATTGTCGTGCAGATCTGCCAGATTTTCCCCTGCCTGTTCTAACTGTTTTTCACTGTGATAATCCAGCGAATCTCCCACATACCAATCATATACTACAAATTTTTCTCCCGTTTCCAGCTGGCTTACCACCTCCCCTTCCCGGTTGGCGGTGACACGATCTACCAGCAGCGAGCCACGCTGTACGATCCGCTCCTTTATCTCATTTTCCCACATAAAATGATTGCCAAGTTCCTCATATTCCCGCAACAGTTTCGGTCCCTGATCGGTGTCAAACAACAGTGCCCCTCTGGCGCGAAAGCGATTTTTTACCTGAAAATCGTATTTCTCCAGCACTAACTCCACCTTATCCTCCACAACGCCACATCCTTTCCTGATTTGTCATCTGCCTTAAATTCTATGTTTTTTTGAATGATTTATGCACGCATAATGCGTAATATTTCTTCATACATATGAACCAAATTGGGTTTTATTTCAAGGAGGATCCCATGGATCAAAAACGCTTTTTTCTGCTTCCGATCCTGCTTGCCTCACTTCTTTTGTGTAGCTGCAGCAGACACGCATCCACCCAGCTGTCTGATTTTGCGGATGAACTTTTTATACAGGAAATCTCCTCTGACTCTCTGACACTGAACTACACGGTTTCATCCCCGGAAAATTATGCAGTCAAACAGCTTCCCTCCGGGTTTCCCTCGTTCCAGTATTCTGATCTGGAACAAAATTCTGCTCTCTACGAAAATCAGTTGTCAAAGCTCGAACACTGTAAAAGCGACCATTTTTCAATCTCCGACCAGGTTCTATATGATGTGCTCAAAGACTACTTTGAAACTGAACTGGCATCTTCAAGATACACCGTTTTTTTCCGCGGTTTTTCTCCTACTACCGGCATACAGGCTCAGTTGCCGGTTCTCCTTAGTGAATTCCGGTTTCAGGACAAAAATGATGTGGAGCAATATCTGGCATTGTTACATACACTCCCCTCTTACTTTCAAAGTCTTCTAAATGTGGAAACCGAAAACCAAAAACGGTCACACGGGCTGTCAAAAGGCAGCATCCAGCGTATCTGTTCCCAATGTGAAGAATTTTTAAATGGACACGGCGAAACCATCCTAACGTCTGCGTTTGCAGATGCCACCAAAAATATGAATTTTTTAACTACTCAGGAAAAAACGGCATATCAAAAACAAGTGCAGTCTGCTGTCAACGATCAGGTGATCCCGGCTTACCGCTCACTCATACAGCAACTTAATATATTAGAAAAAACAGCGGTGTCCCAGGGGAATCTGTGTCACTATCCACAAGGGAAAGCGTATTATCAACAACTGGTGCAGGAATCGACCGGTGCCTCTCGACCACTCGCCCAGCTTGTAACCGATATGCAGCAGCGTCTGACGACGGCGCGGCATCGTCTGGCGACCTACGCCAAGGAAAACCCCTCTCTGTTTTCACGTTGCCAGCGCTATACAACCTTTTTTCACCAACCGGAAGAAATCCTGGCGCATCTGGAAAAAGAGATGAAAAAAGACTTTCCCTCTCTCACTCCGTCAAATGGCAGCTCATTTGTGCATCATATCGAATACATCCCTTCTTCCCTGGAAAACTATCTCAGCCCGGCCTTTTACCTTACACCTCCGATCGATGATATTTATCAGAATGTTATCTATCTGAATCCGGCATATACCAGCAGTTCCTCTCTCTTTACAACACTGGCTCACGAAGGGTATCCGGGGCATTTATACCAGACCTGTTATTTTGCCTCGCAAAATCCCCACCCGATCCGCCAATTGTTATCTTATCCGGGATACTCCGAAGGTTACGGCACATATGCTGAGATTTACAGTTATCAGTATACGGGGCTTAGTGCAGAAGAAATCGATCTGTTGCAGCAGAATCAGATCATGTCCCTATGTATCTATGGCCTTTGCGATGTGGGGATTCACTATGACGGCTGGGATATTTCGGAACTGACCAGATTCTTATCGACATATGGGATCAAGCAAAAAGAGAGTATTCAGAATCTTTATGAAACCATCATCGATGAGCCGGCGAATTATCTCCGTTATACATGCGGATATTTGGAAATACTCCATGTGAAAGACACCATGAAGAAAAATCTGGGGGCTTCTTATAACGAGCGTGATTTTCATCAATACCTGTTGTCTGTCGGCCCCGCTTCTTTCTCTGTAATTGAAAAATATTTACCAGATTACAAAAGCGTTTTTCTCTGCAAAAACTGATTGCTTTTTCAAAGGGATATTGCTATACTTCTTTTTATATTTGAAGAAAAATTGTAGAAAATCATTAGATTTTAGAATCGAGGGGACTTATCGTGGAAGAAACTAATATGCAGCAGAAACCGGCAAAGAAGAAAAAGAAAAAAATTCCCACTGCCGGCAAGGTGATCATTGCTCTGCTTATCCTTCTGGTGATCGTGTTGATCGTTTTTTTCATTGTAGCCAAAAAACAGACCAATCCGGACAATCTGGCTGACCGATATATTTCTGCATTCATGGCAAAGGATACGAATTCTCTTTTTGAAATATTAGCATTTAATGAATCCGATTTCCTGACACCGGATAAATTCAAACAATCCCTGGAAGAATGTCACAAATTCAGTACATTATCCACCTACGGATTGACCAAATATGAGGACTCCAAGGAAAAATATCAATACCATATTGAGTATTGGAATAACACTCATGGCAATCCTTACACCCAGGATCTGATCCTGACCCCAGGCGAAAAGAAAGACTTTTTGTTTTTCCCTCACTGGGAGATTGACACCACTGAATTTTTAGCAAAGAACTGTTATATCCAGGCTCCCAAAGATGCTGCCGTATCCCTGGATGGCATTGCCTTAAACGCCTCCGGCGAGGGAAGCGAATCCGGAACGATGAAGTTTTCCATTGGCAATTTATTTATAGGAGAACACACGGTAGAAGTTTCGGTCGACGGATTTGATTCGTTCCAAACCACCGTAAATCTCTCGGCAAAAGATTACTCGGATCAGGCAATTTACAGCATCACATCCAGCATGCTCAAAGCGTCCGAAAAAACCAAACAGCAGCTTGCGAGTGTTGCACAAAATTTTGTGCGTGCGATCTACACCTACGGTCTGGAAGAAGAAGATTTCAACAAGCTGGCAGAGAAGTTTCCTTTTGAAGACAGTACAAAGGAAACGTGTCGTCAGGCATACAGCACTTTGATCCAGAACAACATACAATCGCAAAATCATCTGAACGGAGTCACATTCAATACATTTGAAAATGATATCACTTCCACTTACGCAGAAGATGGCTGCTATGCGCTCAATGTGAAAACCAATGTGGAATACACTGCTTCCAGTGCGGTCGTGACCAGTGCCGACAGTGGCGAACAACTTCGCTCTACCAACGGCAGTTCTCTTTTTACCACGACTTTCCACTACCAGAACGGCGGCTGGGTCATCAACACTTCAACCGCCCTTGATTCCTGTATCTACTATATAAAAAGCTGAACGAAATAATCATAAAAAAGGATGCAAGTTGTAGTCTTTGAAATCGACTACCTCTGTGCATCCTTTTTTTAGTCATTCTGGTGTTTTCTGATGATCTCTTCGTATCGTCTGTTCGACGCCGCCATCTCCTCGTCCTCTTCTGCCTCTTCCAGAACTTCCTCTATCGCATCCAGCTCTGCAAACAGCCCCGCCAGATCATCATCGGTAAAAAATTGTTCCATATCAATCTCCATTCCGCAAAAACACGCGTACCTGTTCTTGCAATACTTCTCTCGTGTTCTGTGTCGGATCCTCCATAACAAGATCCAGTAATTTTTTCAAAATCTCCCCAATCTCCGGGCCTTTTCGAACGCCCAGTTCCATGAGTTCTCTGCCGCCGATCACCAGATCTTTCACGGTCACAGCGTCTCCTGCTGTCACAATCTCCTCATAGCAACGCCGTCCTGCTGCCAGCTTGTCTAATTTTTCCTGTTGATGATACTCACTCTGTGCAAGCAGGTCTGCCTCTTGCAGTAAAAACAAAAGTGGCATCACATCACTTCCCGCCTGGTTGATGAGTCTTCTCATCGCCTTCTTGCCCTTCGGGGAATAATGTCCGGCTTCATAACATCCTTCGTGACGGCGGTCATGAAACGCGATCATCCGGGTAACCTTGGAAATCGTGTCGTTGTCAAATTTCAACCGTTTCAAGATCTTTCCTGCTTTTTTCGCTCCCTGTTCATCATGACCATAAAAATGATCGATGCCTTGTTCATCCGTCGTCTTGCAATCCGGCTTTGCCACGTCGTGAAGCAGCGCACCGTAAACAAGCGCCACATGCTCCTTATGGGAAAAATGCAGATCAAGCTCCCGCTCTTTCCACAACCGGTTGATCTGCCGTACCGCTTCCATACTGTGATGTCCCACATCGTAACAGTGGTGTGGATTCTGCTGTGGCGTGCCGAGCATGCGATCCAGTTCCGGCAAAAAATATGGCGTAAGACCCGTGTCAACAGCCAGCAATAACCGATCAGATCCGTCTGACACCAACAACTTTGTCAACTCAGTACAAATACGCTCTGCACTGACATTGACCAGCGTGTCCGCCTTTTGCACGATCGCCGCTCTGGTTGCCTCATCCATCTGGAACTGCAGCTGTCCGGCAAACCGAACCCCTCGCAACATACGCAAAGCATCCTCATCGAAGCGCTCCACAGGATCTCCTACACAGCGAATACATTTTTTCTGTAGATCATCTATCCCATGGAACAGATCCACAATGCCTTTCTTTTCATTGAACGCCATCGCATTGATCGTAAAATCCCGCCGCTTCAGATCCTCCACCAGATTCGGCGTAAATTCCACCTTATCCGGATGCCGGTGATCCTGATAATCACTCTCGGTCCGGTAAGTCGTGATCTCATAACCTTCTTTTCCGATCATGATCGTAACCGTGCCGTGAGCAATGCCGGTATCAATCGTGCGGGGAAACAGAGCCTTTACCTGCTCCGGTCTCGCAGATGTCGTAATATCCCAGTCACCAGGCGTGCGTCCCAACAGGGAATCTCTCACACAGCCACCGACTGCATATGCCTCGAAACCCTTTTCTTCCAGCGTCTCGATAATTGTTTTAACATTATCTGGTATCTTCATATTCATAATTATACACGGAAAACTTTTGACAAACAAGCTATTTTTCGTTACAATGATAAGTCGAGGAAAGGAGCAATACTATGCAGTACACATATAAAACAAGCGGAACCTGTTCCCAGAAGATCACTCTTGAGATCAAAGGGAATATCGTATCTAACGTAAAATTTGAAGGTGGTTGCAACGGCAACTTGAAGGGAATCTGTTCTCTGGTAGACGGTATGACCGTCGAAGAGATCCAGCGTCGTCTTGGCGGAATCCAGTGCGGTTTTAAAGGCACTTCCTGTCCGGACCAGCTCTCGATTGCTGTTCGCAAAGCTTACGAGGCTTCCTTGGCACAGTAAAGGAAGCCCGGCATATTTTGCCATGAGTGTTCGAAACCATCCACTCACTAAACAAAACTAAGGAGATCACAGATGAATAAAAAAGTACTATTTACATGTCAGGCAGCTATGATCGCTGCTCTTTATGTCGTTTTGACAATCTTTATTAACGCATTTAATCTTGCCAGTGGAGCAATCCAAGTGCGTATTTCAGAAGCTCTTACTATTCTTCCCGCCTTTACACCGGCGGCAATCCCTGGTCTTACCATTGGCTGTCTTATCAGCAATCTGATCACCGGATGCGCCCCTCTTGATATTATATTCGGCACATTTGCCACTTTGCTGGGTGCGCTTGGTTCTTATGCACTGCGTAAACACAAATGGCTGGTTCCATTGCCTCCAATCGCTGCGAACACGATCATCGTACCATTTGTACTTCGTTACGCATATGCAACTCCGGGCGCATTGCCATATCTGATGTTGACAGTCGGAATCGGAGAAGTGATTTCATGCTATATCCTTGGTATGCTCTTGCTTTTCGCAATCCGCAAAACCAAGCCAGGGCTGTTTGAAACACATTGATTTTTGGCTATTGAAAGGGTATAATGCACATAGAATATTATTTTTCACATTATGGAGAAGATTATGAATCGTGCATCAAACTCTTTGCTGTTTGTATTGCTTACTTGCTCTTTTCTTTGTATTGTTGGATGTACTAACCAAAAAACCAACGACAAAACCACTGTCAGTCCCGGTGCCGTCAGCGCATCTGCTGCTACGCAGGATCCGGTATTGACAGATGCTATAGAAGAAACCGATTCTCTGCTCCCTGAGGATTTGTCTACCATACAGGACAACTCCAATACTGTTCCTGTTGACACGATCCCAGGGAGCATTACTTGTTTAGTGAACCGCCAGTTTCCTTTGCCGGCAAACTATATTCCGAAAGATCTGGTAGAGCCAAAGGTTTCTTTTAGTTTTTCGTACCAAAGTGACAAGCGCAAGATGCGCAAGCCTGCAGCAAAAGCTCTGGAAAAGATGTTCCAGGCAGCCAAAAAAGACAAGATCATATTGTACGGAGTTTCCGCATATCGATCCTATCAGCGGCAAAAACAGATCTATCAGCGCAATGTATCTCTTTACGGAGCTGACTCCACCGATACATTTTCCGCGAAACCGGGAAGCAGCGAGCACCAATCCGGTCTTACGATCGATATTTCAGCCGCCTGCGTCGACAACGCACTGTCCCAGGCATTTGGCAATACCAAAGAGGGCAAGTGGGTCGCCAAAAACGCCCACAAATACGGCTATATCATCCGTTTCCCCAAGGGCAAATCGGCCATTACCGGGTATCACTATGAACCCTGGCATATCCGTTATGTAGGCGTGACTACCGCTACATATCTTTACAAACACAAACTGACTCTCGAAGAGTATTACGGTGTCCAGTGCGACAAAGTGAAGCAAAAACCAAGTGTGGATGTCGAAGATCCGGATCACTTGGACTATGATGAAAAATCAGACGAATAGGAGAACATTATGCGAACAATCATTATTTTAATTCTTTATGTAATTCTGGCAGTATTGAGTATTCCTGCCTACCTGATCGAATTTATAATCCGCAAGATCAACCCGATGGCAGCTGCCAAAGTTGCCCAGATCATTGTAAAAGGCGCCTTCAATCTGGTCATGTTTGTTTCCGGCTGCCAAAAAACGATCGTCGGACGAGATCGGATCCCAACCGACCGGCCTGTTATGTATGCAGCCAACCATCGAAGTTTTTATGATATTATCCTGGCATATGCAACGGTACCGACCCAGACCGCTTTTGTTTCTAAAAAAGAAATCAAGAAAATGCCTTGTGTTGCACAGTGGATGTATTTTCTCAACTGTCTTTTCATGGATCGTGGAAATGTAAAACAAAATCTGGAGATCATCCTGAAAGCCATTGCACAGGTAAAAGAAGGTTATTCCATTTACATTGCGCCAGAAGGCACCCGCAATGCCACCGACACGCTGCTGGAATTTAAAGAAGGAAGCATGAAGATCGCAACAAAAGGAAAATGCCCGATCATCCCGGTATGTTTCCACGGCACAGAAGAAATATTTGAAAATAAACTGCCATGGATCACAAAAGGAAAAATCAAAATCGAATACGGCGAGCCGATCTATCCGGATCAACTTGAACCGGAACAGAAAAAGCACTTGGGTGCCTATGTTCGTGAGATTGTTGCAGACATGTATGAGAACGGAAAAGATTTTTAATCTCCTATTTTCTTTTTACCAAAATAATGGTAAAATGGTTAAGTGTTTTTTGAAATAAGAGTAGGAGGATTCAAGATATGAAAACATTTTTAATTGTTTTAGGTATTATTGTTGTAGTCCTGATCGCATTACTCGTTGTCCTTTATTTTGTCGGCAACAAAATGCAGAAAAAACAGGATGAATCACAGGCACAGATGCAGGCAGCTTCCCAGGTTGCTTCCATTCTTGTCATCGATAAAAAGCGCATGAAGCTAAAAGATGCCGGACTCCCTAAAGTGGTTTTGGACAACACTCCAAAATATCTACGCGGTTCAAAAGTTCCGATCGTCAAAGCAAAGATTGGTCCAAAAATCATGACTTTGATGTGTGACGAGAAGATCTTCCCTGTTCTTCCGGTAAAGAAAGAATTGAAAGTCGTATTGAGTGGTATTTATATCATGGATGTCAAAGGTCGTGGCGTATTAGAAAGTCCACAGGAAAAACTTGGTCTTTGGCAGCGTACCAAATTGAAATTACTGAAAAAAGCAAACGAACGATAAAAAAATAGGTATGAGTATTGAGGTAACCCCTCAAAATTGCTCATACCTGTTTTTTATTTTGGTTGGTCGACTTGTCAGAGAGTTATGCCATCGTATCTCTTCCTTTTCACGTATCTCCATTGTAGATCGGACTTCCCAAGATTACTTTCGTCTTATCGGCATTCTTATCGTACCGGATCGCAATGTTCAAATTCGTTGCATGTCCCATCACTTTCTTATTCCGGGCGATACCACAGGTATAGCCATAATACACACTTGCCTGGTCGACCTGATACTGCTCCCGGATCCTGCCGCCAAGACGTTTCATAATATCTGCTGCCAGACGTGTCTGCTCCTGCGCTGACAGCTGGCCGGACACTTCTCCGACCAGACATTGATTATTTCCGGCTTTGTTTCGCTGATCTGCATTTTCTTCCCGGCTCTCTTTTTGCAATACCGTCACATGATTCCTTGCAAAAGCCTCAGTAAAACCATTTTCAGTTATATATATTCTGGTGATCACCAGTTGCAGCGCTGCCACGATCCACAAAACCGTTGCTACCGTAACTGCAATCTTGAATTTTTTCACGTTGATCTTCCTCCAAACATGGTAATATTTTTCTAACATCTATTACACTGTTAAGGATAACCAATTTTTTCATTTATATTCATTTTCAAATTCCATGCTCGTCTAAAATAAAAAAAGCTCAATCACTTGAGCCTTTTTTGAAAGTCTTAGCAATTGAACTTTTTTATTTTATTCGTATTTTTTGAAAATCACGCTGGAATTCTGTCCACCAAAGCCAAACGAATTGCTCATTGCAACGTTTACTTCTTTTTGGATCGAATTTCCCGGAACATAGTTAAGTGGTTTACACTTTTCATCCAATTCATGCAGATTCAATGTTGGTGGGATAACTCCCGTCCGGATACACTGGATACATGTGATCGCTTCGGTGATTCCTCCTGCTGCCATCATATGTCCGGTCGCTCCTTTGGTAGAAGTGACTGCCATATCCTTTGCATGGTCGCCGAACAGATCCCAGACTGCATTGGTCTCGATCGGATCTCCTACCGGCGTTGATGTTCCGTGAGTGTTGATATAGTCTACATCATCTGTGGTCAATCCTGCATTTTCAATCGCTTTTTCCATGCAGAACAGCGCACCGATTCCATCCGGATGAGGGCTGGTCACATGATAACCATCTGTGCAGTTGGAAAATCCTGCCAATTCACAAAGAATGGTTGCTCCACGTTTTTTCGCATTTTCTTCGGTTTCAATAACCAATGCTCCGCCGCCTTCTCCGATCACAAAGCCATCGCGGTCTTTGTCGAATGGCCGGCTGGCGCCCTGTGGATCTTCGTTGTTGGTCGACAACGCGTGAGCAGAAGACAGACCTAAGATGAATAATGGACTGAGAGCAGACTCGGTACCCATTGCCAATACGGCATCTGCCTGACCGGATAACAAGATCATACATGCTGTGCTGATCGCGTCACCACCGGATGAACAAGCCGTGCTTACGGTAAGGCTTGGTCCACGGTACCCCTTTGCAATCGCCACCTGTGCAGCTGCCTCGTTTCCAATGATCTTTGGTACAAATCTCGGACTGACTTTTTTGTGTTCTCCTGTACTGATACCATGCTGTGTATCCGCGATCGGAGCAATTCCTCCAAGCGCAGTTCCTACTACAATTCCCATACGGGTAGGATCTTCCACCGATTCTCCCGCCTGATCGATCGCCTGCATAGCTGCTGCATAACCATACTGCATAAAGACATCCATCTCACGCGTCAGCTTCTTTGGCATATAATCTTCCGGCACAAAGTTTTTTACTTCCGCCGCGATCTTTACCGGGAGTTCTTCGGTGTCAAAACGCGTGATCTTGTCAACACCGCACTTACCGTCTACTAAATTTTTCCAATATTCATCGACGCCAATACCAATTGGAGTCACTGCTCCCATTCCGGTAATGACCAGTCGATTACTCTTCGACATGTTCATCATTATCTCTGATTTCCTTCCTACGGATCTTACCGCTGATTGTTTTTGGCAGTTCTTTTGTGAAATCAAGGATCTTTGGCCACTTATAAGAAGCGATATTTTTCTTCAAAGATTTCATAATCTCACTTTTTAATTTATCGGATGCTTCGGTCGTATCCGTTAGTACAATACTGGCTTTAATTGCCTGACCACGGATTGGATCCGGTACTGCTGTTACGGCACATTCCAAAACGTAAGGAAGTTTCATGATCTCATTTTCAATTTCAAATGGTCCGATACGATATCCGCTGGACTTGATAACGTCATCGACACGGCCTACATACCACAAATATCCGTCTTCATCATAATAAGCGGTGTCACCGGTGTGATAATATCCGTCATGCCATGCGGCATTTGTCTTTTCTTCGTCACCGTAGTACTCCATAAACAAGCCGTTTGGCACATGATCTTCTGTGCAGATCACGATCTCGCCTTCTTCTTCCGGCTGAGCAAGAGAACCATCCGGCAGCATAACCTGTACATCGTACTGAGGGGTTGGAACACCCATAGAGCCCGGACGAGGAGTTGTTCCTTTCAGGTTTCCAATGATCAGGGTTGTCTCAGTCTGACCAAAACCTTCCATGATCGTAAGTCCTGTCTTCGCTTTGAATTTTTCGTAAATCTCCGGATTCAGTGCTTCTCCAGCTGTCGTTACGAGCTGCAAAGAAGAAAGATCATACTGATCCAGCTTCAAATGAACCATAACACGATATACCGTTGGTGGTGCACAGAATGTAGTGATCTTATATTTCTCGATCATACGAAGGATCTCTTTCGCATCAAAATTATCAAAATCATAGGTAAAGACAGCTGCTTCACACAACCACTGTCCATAAATCTTACCCCAGAGGGCTTTTCCCCAGCCGGTATCTGAAATTGCAAAATGAATACCGTCAGGATCTACCTGATGCCAATATTTGGCAGTAACATAATGACCCAAAGGATACTTAAAGTTGTGCGTTGTGATCTTTGGATAAGATGTTGTTCCGGAAGTAAAGAACATGATCGATGGATCACTTGCTTTGATCGCAAAATCTCCTTTTGGTCTTGAAAAATGATCGGAGAAGTATTTTACTTCCTTATTAAAGCTGCGCCATCCTTCTCGGGACGCACCTACCATGATCTTAACTTTCAATTTTTTGTAGCTCTTGCAAGCTTTGTCGATCTCGCGGGAAACCGGGCCGTCTGCGGTACACAATACGGCATCTACATTTCCTGTTTTGAAACGGTATTCAAAATCGGATTTAAGCAAAAGGTTGGTTGCCGGGATAACAACCGCACCAATCTTGTGCAAAGCTAAGATCGTGAACCAGAACTGATAATGTCTTTTCAGTACCAGCATAACACGGTCACCCTTTTTGATTCCCAAAAACTGTAAATAGTTTGCTACCTTTGAAGAATATCTCGACATATCGCCAAAAGTAAAGGAACGCTCTTTTCCTTCTCTTGACACGTGAAGCATTGCCAATTTGTCCGGACATTTCTTTGCCAGCTGGTCAACAACATCATACGCGAAGTTGAAATATTCATCATTTACAAAATCAATATGCTGCAGTACACCATTCTCATCTTCTTCTACCTTAATAAAAGGAGCTGCTACTGCGTTTGGATCTAATGCCATAATTTATTCCTTCCTTTCTGGCTATAATATTTTTTTAACAAAACGGTAATTTTTGTTTTATCATGTGGTTTTCAAAACTACTTCTTAAGGAGAAGAATACATCATGCCCATTGCTTTGTCAACTGTTTTTATTGAATTTACTTACTTCTTATGATAGAATGTACTCGCTACGACTAAACTAAATTATACATTTGAATGGAGGATATGGCTAACATGTTCAAGATTGTTGAAAAGAAGTCCCTGAATCCTACTGTTTCCAAAATGACAGTAGAGGCTCCTTTGATCGCAAAGAAAGCCGAACCGGGACAGTTTATCATATTCCGTGCCAAGGAAGACAGTGAGCGAATTCCTTTGACCATCGCGGATTATGACCGTGAGGCCGGCACTGTTACTATTATATATCAGATTGTTGGTGCTGGTACGATGGAACTGGATACTTTAAAAGAAGGGGAATGTATCCATGACTTCGTAGGCCCACTTGGTGTTCCTACTCATACCGAAGGATTGAAAAAAGTAGCTGTTGTCGGCGGTGGCGTTGGCTGTGCGATCGCTTATCCGATCACGAAGAAGCTCCATGAGCAGGGTGCTGAAGTTCACGCGATTGTAGGATTCCGCAACAAGGATCTTGTGATCTTAGAGGATGAATTCAAGGCTGCCAGCAGTCAGCTGGTCATGATGACCGATGATGGAAGCTACGGCGAAAAAGGTCTGGTTACAGACGCATTAGAAAAATTGATCAACGACGGCAACGAGTACGATGAAGTCATTGCGATCGGACCATTGATCATGATGAAATTCGTTTGCCTTACAACTAAAAAATATGACATCAAAACGGTTGTCAGTATGAACCCGATCATGATCGACGGAACCGGTATGTGTGGTGGATGCCGTCTTACCGTTGGCGGTGAGACAAAATTTGCCTGTGTAGATGGCCCGGATTTTGATGGACATCTGGTAGATTTTGATGAAGCGATGCACCGTGGCACGATGTACAAAGAGTTTGAGACTCACGCAAGAGAAAGTGCCTGCAACTTACTGAAGGAGGACAGATAATTATGGCTCAAAGAAATATGGATATGAATAAATGTCCGATGCCTGTTCAGGATCCGGATGTAAGAAATAAAAATTTTGATGAAGTTGCTTTGGGATACACATACGACATGGCTGTCAATGAAGCACGCCGTTGTCTCAACTGTCCAAAGAAACCATGTGTCAGCGCTTGTCCGGTTCAGATTGATATTCCGGCATTTATTGAGCGCGTTGCCAATGAAGATATGGATGGAGCTTTTGAAGTTCTTTCCCAGTCCACTTCTCTTCCTGCTGTCTGTGGCCGTGTATGTCCACAGGAAACACAGTGCGAAGGTAAATGTGTCCGCGGTATCAAAGGTGAGCCGGTTGCAATCGGACGCCTGGAGCGTTTTGTTGCCGACTATCACCGTGAGCATGCTACTGAAGCTCCGGTCAAACCAGAATCCAATGGACATAAAGTTGCCGTTATCGGAGCTGGTCCTAGTGGACTGACTGCTGCCGGTGATCTGGCTAAACTCGGCTATGAAGTTACGATCTTCGAAGCCCTTCACCTTGCCGGAGGCGTTCTGGTTTATGGTATTCCTGAATTCCGTCTTCCAAAAGCAATCGTTCAGAAAGAGATCGACAACTTAAAAGCGATCGGTGTTTCGATCCAGACTAATATGGTGATCGGAAAAGTTCTTACGATTGATGAATTGTTTGAGATGGGATATGAAGCGATCTTTATCGGTTCTGGTGCCGGTCTTCCTAGATTTATGAATATTCCGGGCGAGAGTCTCAAAGGCGTTTATTCCGCCAATGAGTTCCTGACCCGTATCAACCTTATGAAAGCTTACAAGGACGGAAGCAAAACTCCGATCCAGCATGCAAAAAAAGTTGCCGTTGTCGGTGGTGGAAACGTTGCCATGGACGCAGCCCGCAGTGCCAAACGTCTTGGCGCAGAAGAAGTTTACATCGTATACCGCCGTGGTATGGAAGAACTTCCTGCACGTAAAGAAGAGGTAGAGCATGCAGAAGAAGAAGGTATCATCTTCAAGACATTGAATAACCCGGTTGAGATCCTTGGCAACGAGGATGGTCTTGTATCCGGAATCAAATGTGTTGAGATGGAACTGGGCGAGCCGGACGAAAGTGGCCGTCGCCGTCCTGTTGTAAAAGAAAACAGTGAATTTGTACTGGATGTAGATTCCGTCATCATGTCGATTGGAACCAGTCCAAACCCACTGATCCGTTCTACAACACCTGGTCTGGATGCCAACAAATATGGCTGTCTCGTTACACGCGATGACTCCGGTCTTACGACCCGTGATGGCGTATATGCCGGCGGTGACGCTGTTACCGGAGCAGCAACGGTTATCCTTGCGATGGGCGCCGGAAAAGACGCTGCCAAAGCAATTGATGAGATGTTGAGCAAATAATTTTATTATGAGAATTACAAAACCCCTGAGAGAATATCATCTGATATGTCGTCCTCTCAGGGGTTTTTTTATGCCATTTTTCTTTCCAACTGTTCCAGATTGACTGCACTCACAAGGGCAGTTTCTCTGGAAATCTCTCCGTTCTGATACAATTCCAGGATATACTGATCCATCGAGATCATTCCCTGATTGCCCGATGTCTGGATCATATTGTCGATCTGATAGTTTTTACTGTCACGGATCATATTACTGATCGCCGGTGTATTTTTCATAATCTCAAGTGCCGGGATCATGCCGCCGCTCTCCCGTGGCAATAACTGCTGTGAAACGATGCAGTTCAAAACCAAAGACAGCTGGATCTTGATCTGATCCTGCTGATCCGCCGGAAAGGAATCAACAATACGGTCAATCGTATTCACAGCTCCTTTGGTATGCAGTGTCGCAATCACCAGATGCCCGGTCTCTGCCGCCGTCATCGCTGTACGGATCGTCTCCGGATCTCTCATCTCTCCTAACAGGATCACGTCCGGAGCCTGTCGTAAGCAGGCACGGAGTCCGGTAAGATAATTGTCGGTATCAATCGAAATTTCACGCTGACTGATAATGGACTGTTTGTTGCGGTGAAGATACTCAATCGGATCCTCCAATGTGACAATATGCGCGTTTCTCGTTTCATTGATCGCATCAATGATGCACGCCTGTGTTGTCGATTTACCGCTGCCCGCCGTACCGGATATAATGATCATACCATGTTGCAATTTGGATAATTCCATAACAGAATCCGGAATGCCAAGTTCTTCCGCTTTTGGAATGGAAAAGGCAACAATGCGGACAACTGCCGCTTCCGATCCTCGCTGCCGGTATGTATTCACACGGAAACGCGCCACGTTTTCCAGCGCAAAAGAAAAGTCGTCATCTCCGTTTTTCCGGTATTCCTCACGCGAGCGTTTTGCATAACCATATATTTCATCAATAAAATAATGTGTTTCCGCCGGCGTCAGTTTTTCCTCGTCATACATCGGACAAATCTTACCGTCGATCTTGTAACTCAGCATACCGCCGGCTACAATAAAAATATCAGAAGCGTGATTCATCACTGCTTTTTTCAATACTTCTTTTAAATCTGTCATGCCTGTTTCCTTTCCTCATTCGTCAATCTGTGTATCGCCCCATACCTTTATCGAAGAATCGCTTTTCCACTCTCCGGTATACTTTTTCTGCCAAGAATCGATATGATATGAGCCATCTTCCTTCACAGTGACACTCACCGACAACTCCTGCGCATCATCAATTGGCACAGAATACGAATACTGATTTTTGTTCCGGGAAACATTTTCCGGATTATTTCCTGCCCGGATCTGTGCCAGGATCTCTTCTGCCTGCTCATCCGCTTTGTAATAATTTTCTACCGCATTCACTGATTTTTCCATCAGATCATGATCCGATTTTGCAGTAGACAAAGAAAGCATGGTAAACGCGATCAGACACAACACAGCAAAAATTGTGATCAGCGAACTGCCACCCACAACGCCGGACTTTATTTTTCGACCTGCCATGCAGCCTCCATCTCCTTAATCTGTTTATTACGATTATATACTGTTACATTTGCTTTTTGCAAGTACTCTTCTGTTGGAAGAAGTTCTACCACAACTTTCATATCATCTTCCCGGTAAACCCGCTCCAGACCATTGTCCGTTACGGTTCCCTCTAACTGTTCTGCTGCCGGTTGCAGGTTCCCCTGATTTGCCTTGATCACTTCCACCACTTCCTGCTGGTGTGTCACCGCTTTCCATTGCAGACTGCTTTGCCGGGACAGGCTGACAGAATGAACAAATCCCTGAATACAGACCGCCGCTGTGATCGCAAACACAAGGATCATGATCAGTTGTTCCATCAATACCAGCGGTGCTTTACTTTTTGTAAAACGCTCACTCATAAGATGCCTCCCTTCCACTGCGGATCCCAACAGCCGCCTGACTCGTCGTACCATTTTGATTGGTTGCCGTCAGCGTGATCACATTTTTTTCCTGTGAAAATGTCAGTCCTGCTGCCGGATATATTTTATTCCCGGCCTCCGGCTCAAGATCTGCTCCTTTCAAGGTAAACAGCTCATAAATATACCCCTTATAATAGTAGATCCTCGTATCATAGGACTCGCCTTCGATCGTCTGATACAAGTGCAGCGTTGAACGTTCATCCTCTGCCGAAAATGCGCCTGTCGACACCGCCCCCTCCGTGTCAAAGCTTCGCACTTTTGCACAGACATAAGCCGGGATCAGCGCACTTTCATAATTTTCACTGTCCTGTTTTACAAGAGAATGATAGGAATTCGCACCCAGTACAAGCACCAGCAAGATCATGATACTAAAAATACCAAATACGATCAGCACAAAAATGTTTTCTATATTATGTTTTCTTGCTGAAAATTCCATACGCAAAGCTCCTTGTATCATATTGTGTATTGCCCCTTGCTTCTTCACGGACTCTGATTTTCCATGACCGTAATGTCCGGCATCATATTATCGCCTTGAACCTCATAAAACACGGTGTATGCAGATTCATCGATCTGAATTCCATAATGCTCCTTCAGATAGGAAAGATCTGGCGGGTACACGCCTTCATTGGCATAACACGATATCGTAGCACGCCGTATGCTCTGCTCAAGTTGTTCCATCGTCTTTTGACCGGTGTCCTTTCCGATATGGGCCGCCGTCCTGCTCATTCCCCAGACGATCACAACAAGAATCATGAGAAAGGCAATCGTATACACCACATGCTTTTTCTTCATATGCACATCTCCTAAAACAGATCTAAAATCCTAATGTAGTCATAATATTGATGAGCGGCATCATTACCGCCAAAAGAATGATACCTACCAGAATCGAAGTCACAATAACGATTGCCGGTTCGATCGCACCAACCTTTTTCTGCAACTGCCGTTGTGTACTCTCGTTTAAGCGTGAAGCAATTTCCTTCATTGCCTCATCTACCGTTCCACTCCGGATACCAAGTTCCAGGATCCGGCAAAGATTTGGTGGGAGAATTCGATTTTCACGAAAACATACCGCCATCGGTTCGCCCTGTTCCAGCTGCTGGAGGCATGCCTGATAGCGCTGTCGTACTTTTTTCCCGCCAAAGGAAAATTGCATTGCAAGAGAAAATGCCTGCTCCATATTCAAGCCACTCATCATACCCATCGCCATCGCCTCTGTAAACCGCACCGTGCTGATCCTGGCAAGAATGCCTCTGCTTCCAAAATGATCGCACCACACCGATGCTAATTTAGCCCGGACGGTCAAAGATGCTAAGATGACAACCGAGAAAATTAAAATAAGGATCAGAATCCCTCCTATGATCGGAAGACATTTTGCGAGACGCTGTCCCCATACCAGCAGCACCGCTGCCATGCCATCCATCGTTCCACCGAGCTGTTGATACACTTCATTGAATACCGGAAGTACTTTCATCAACAAAACGCCTATGATCATCAACATCATAATAAACAACATGCCGGGATACGCCAGCGCGCTACGCACCTCTTCGGTCAGCTGCGTCTGCTGCAGATAGTACGCCGATAACGATCGAAACGCCTGTTCCAAACGTCCCGTCTGTTCTCCCGTCTCTACCATCTGGCACACATACTCAGGAAAGGCATGGCTCTCTTTCATTGCCTGGGAAAGGCTGTTTCCTTCCGCCAGAACCTGTGCCATGTTCTCATAAACTTTTTTGATGCGTTTGTCTGTCTCATCCTCCATAAGAAGGTACAGGCACTCCTCACTTCCAACTCCGCCATGAAGCAGCATTGCCATCTCCAGCGAAATATCTGATATGTATGGATGACTAAATTTCACCATAGAATGCTCTTTCCTTTCCCATCATCTTCAATCCGGCAACAGATCTAGTAACTGTATTTTGCCTTGTAATTTTTTCCATTGCCAATGTATTTCATGATCGATTTGCTCGATTTTCCTGTGGATGCAAATGTCGGATCCATCAACTGCCATTTTTTTCCGTTAAAATAAATCGCCCCGGTGATCCAGCCTTTTTTCTTTGAATAGACACTGATCCAGGCATGGTACGCGTTCCCCGTATAGCCGATCACAAGTTTCGTAGGGATTCCCTGACTCCGCAGCATTGCCGTCATAACAGCCGCATAATCAAAGCAGATCCCCTTTTTTTGTTTGTAGATCTTGTCCAGGTTTGGTATATAACCACTTTGTACGGTTTTTGCTTTTTTCTTATCATATTTATACTGCTTTATTACATAATTGTATACTTTCTTCACTTTTGCCAGATCCGACTTGCTTTTCTTTGTCAGCGAAGCAGCTTTTTTAACAACTTTTGTTTTTTTATTGTAATTTACATATTGATTTGGTCTGAGAAATGGAGCGAAAGAAGTGGACAACGTCACATCAAGCGTAGTGGACAGCAGCGTCGCATAACTGTTCCCGGATACATTGACATACAGCGTTACTTTGTAGGTGCCATTCCCGGCGGTAAGCGGAAGCACTTCATATCCTTTAGACTTCATGGTATATGTGTAAGTATCTCCAGCCGGTGTCTCAACCTGTGCTTTTCGCTTCTTCTTTGTTATTGATTTATATTTAACCATAACATAGCCATCTTCTGTGTGCGAATAATCAATGATTCCAAGATCATTTTCTTCCACTTTTTCCCCACTGGCTTCTGTCGGATAGATCACGGTCTTTGCCTGAACGGTCAATGGCATAAGAACCACCGCAAGCAACACCAGGTTCAGCATAAAGAGAATTTTCTTCATGTATCCATCTCCTTTCCAGATTAATATTCATGATAGCACTTTTACCCTATTAGTTCAATTTTATTAACATCATTTTATATTCATTTAATATTACCTTAATTGACCTATCTGTTGAAAGGTGGTATTATGTGTACATAACAAAAGCTTGCTAGTTTATTTTAATCATATATCCCTTTTAGTGTGGCAGGAGTTCCCCTAGACTCCTGCCTTTTCACTTTCTATTTTTCTTGTAAAAGCAAGTTATAGATCTCGCGTTTTTGCATTCCCCGATCTTTTGCTACCGCTTTCATGGCGTCTTTCTTTGACAATCCCTGTGATAAATACCGATCCATATGTTCCTGAAGAGGCATCTGCTGCCATTGCTGCTGCTCCTGTTCCTTCTGCTCTTTCGGATCTGCTCCCTCTAAGACTAAAACAAACTCCCCTTTGGGTTCATTTTCCTCATAAAAATCAACCGCCTCTGCCAGTGTCATTCCCAGGCGGGTTTCATGGCGTTTCGTCAATTCTTTGCACACAGCAATTTTCCGTTCTCTGCCTACCGTGTCTGCCAGCAGTGTGAGTGTCTTTTTCAGACGATGGGGTGCCTCATAAAAAATAGTTGTGCATGTTGTTGTCCGAAAACGTTCTAACACCAGCTCCCGCTCTTTCTTGTCCATCGGCAAAAATCCCTCAAAAGTAAATCTTCTCGCACTCATGCCCGATAAGGTAAGTGCTGTGATCACAGCCGCAGGACCCGGCAGAGAAGTGACTTCAATCCCGGCTTCATAGCATGCCCGGACCAGATCTTCACCCGGATCCGAAATTGCCGGTGTTCCGGCGTCGGTCACCAGTGCGATCGTCTCTCCTTCCAGCATCCGCTTCACCAACACAGGAGTTTTCTCTATTTTATTATGCTCATGATAACTGATCAATGGAGTTTTGATCTCATAGTGATTCAACAGTTTGATCGTCTGTCTGGTATCTTCCGCTGCGATCACGTCTGCTTCCTGCAAAACGCGAAGTACACGAAGTGTTATGTCTTCCAGATTGCCAATCGGCGTTGCACACAAATATAACATTCCCATATTATCTCTCCATTCCATAATACATTTCTTTCAATTCGTCGGTATACTGTCCGTCTTTTTCGTATACGATCAGTGGCGGTTCTACCTGCAGACGGGAGTTGCCTCCCCGTACCCCTTCAATCAGAACCATATTCGGCTCTTTGTCGATATAGGGATATACCAGCCGCATCCGTTTTGGCTCCAGCCGGTTCCGCACCATCGTCTCCATGATCTCTGCCAGACGAAACGGACGATGTACCATATAAAAGTGACCGGACGGCTTAAGTAATTTGGCTGCGGTCATGATCCAGTTTTCGAGATCACATACGGTCTCATGTCTTGCCTTCCATTTGTGTGGATTGGCATTGGTCAAACCGTGCGCTCCTGTCATATATGGGGGATTCGTCGTAATAACATCAAAGGATGCTGCAGGAAACAATGTAAGTGCTTCCTCTACGGTTCCAGTCACAATTTCCACCCGGTCACCCAAGTGATTGCCCTGTACACTGCGCATTGCCATCTCTGCAACATCCTTTTGCATTTCCAAACCTATGTATCGATCCCCATTTCCTTTTGCCTGCAGCAAAATAGGGATCACTCCATTGCCACAACCAAGATCCAGACACCGGTCGCCCTCTTTTGTCCGCGCAAAAGAGCTCAGCAGAACCGCGTCCATGCCAAAACAGAACCAGGACGGATTCTGAATGATCATCAATCCGTCCCGTTGTAAATCATCTACACGTTCACCTTCTAAAAGCAATGATTGCCATTGTTTAGTCATCAAGTTTCGACTTTCCTTCCTTTTTTTCCAATCCTTCCAGTTTGCGCAATTCATTGTTATGTTTGTCCTGAATGCGTCCTTTCGGACCTGATTTTTTGAACTGCAGCTCGTCCACATCATAATCGCGGACTTCTTTTTCGTCATTGTCCAGCGTGACCACAACTCTGACCCGCTGCTTCAACACGCTGACATTCTGCACTTCGCCAACCAGACCATCCATCGTCTTTACCTTACTTCCAATATTTGGCAGATTTCGGTTCAGATATTCATATGCCTCTTCTTCATTTTTGAGACAACACATCAACCGGCCGCATACACCGGAAATCTTGGTCGGATTCAGTGACAGATTCTGTTCTTTTGCCATCTTGATTGAAACCGGCGCAAAATCGGACAAATATGTGTGACAGCACAGTGGCCGTCCACAAATACCGATTCCACCACGGATCTTGGTCTCATCTCTCACGCCGATCTGCCGAAGTTCAATACGGGTGCGGAACACACCAGCCAGATCTTTTACCAATTCCCTGAAATCAATTCGTCCATCTGCTGTAAAATAAAAAAGCAATTTATTGTTGTCAAATGTATATTCTGCATCGATCAGTTTCATCTCAAGTCCATGCTTGTGGATCTTTTCATAACAGATCTTGTATGCTTCTTTTTCCTTTTCACGGTTCTTTGCCTGCGTCTCTTCGTCCTCTTTGGTTGCCACTCTCAAAATGCCCTTCAACGGAGCAACAATCTTCTCTTCCGGCATCTCCCGGTTTGGCAAAACTACCGTGCCGATCTCAACACCCTTCGCAGTCTCTACGATCACGTGCTGATCTCTTTTTAATTTATATTTTCCTGGATTGAAATAGTACACTTTACCCGCCTGGCGGAAGCGCACTCCTATAATTGTCTTCATCCTTCCTCTCCTTCTTGCCAAAAGGCTTTTTGCCTATTCTTTCAATGTCAAAAGCATCAATTCCATCGTCACATCAAAATTTACATAAGCTTTGATGCGGACTTTGGCTTTTTCAAACGCCTGTAAAATCTCTTCGATCTTCTCATAGCTGCGCTCACTGGCTTCTTTGGCTATATAAGAAGATTCTTCCTGGAATAAAAGCTGATTGATATTTTTCGTCGCCTTAAAGATCAACACATCGCGGTACCACAGCGCCATAAGATCAATATAATCACGGATCTCATCCTTGCGTGTACCAAGATCTTTGATGACTGCCAGCATTTCATTGACATTCATATTCTGTACATTACGCAAAAGGGAAATGATCTGGTTTTTGCGCTCAATAAAGTCTTCTGAACTGGCATAACGGACTGCCTTACCAAGGTTGCCCTGTGCAAACGCCGCACTTGCTTTTGCCAGATAATCCGGTATCTGACACTGTCTGCGCAGATATTCTTCGACCGCCAATGTACTCAACGGACGAAATTCCATCGTCAGGCAGCGCGACTGTATCGTCGGAAGCAGCTCAGATATATTGCTGGTGAGCAGGATAACAACACCATACTCCGGCGGCTCCTCAATTGTCTTGAGAAGTGCATTCTGAGCTTCTACTGTCATTGTCTCCGCTTCCGGTACAATGTAAATCTTATATGGACTGGAAAATGGTTTAATGTCCATCGTATTGCAGAGTTTTTGGCGGATCTCATCCACACCAAGACTCGCTTTTTCCCGTGTGACCCAGATAATGTCCGGCTGATTTCCCGACTCTGCCTGATGACAGGACACACATTCCTTGCAAGGCTTTTCTCCCTGACCTTTGCACTGCAGTCCGGCTGCAAATGTCTTGGCCATCGTCTCCTTGCCGACTCCTACATCTCCCTGAAAAATATATGCGTGAAACGGCTTTCCATCCCGGATCGCCGTCTGCAAATGCTCTTTGATCTGTTCATGTCCTACTATCTCTGAAAACGCAAACATAGTTTCCTCCCTTTATGTTATAATGTCCAGCAAAAGTCCCCGGATCTCATCCACCTTGCTCAGTATCGCTATGGCGTCTTTCTCTTCCTTGATCAGTTCCCCTGCCAGTTCATCCAATGCTTTATCTACTAACTTGATCATCCCATACACCCGGTGTCGTCCACGCCGATCCAAAAAATTCTCACGGCTGAACTTGTGCGAACGATTTACTACTTCGTTGAGAAATTCTTTGATCAGCTTCCGATAGTGTTTCATATCCCGGACATCCATCTTCTTGCCCAGGCGCTTGCCCTGCATCGTAATCTCTTCCATCAATGCATTCAGGCGCTCTTTTAAACCGGCATCTTCGATCGAACTCATAAGAGTAAACCGAAAATCATCCGACGTCTCCTGCGTCTGTCTGGTGCCGGTAGTCTGATTGACTTGTTGTGTGGAATCAATACGAATATCCATGACTTCTCCGTTCTAAGGTCATCGTCCTGCAACCTCTAATTTGCTTCTTTTATCATATCACTTTTTCATGCGATTTTCAATGTTACATATCGCCGTGTCCATGTCCACATTTGCAATCGGATCCGTGATTTCCAGCGGCATCCGTTTTTCCATGGAAAAATCTTCCTCATCTGCCAAAAAACGACGGCATACTTCTGCCACGCATGGATTTGTCTGCTGTTTTTCCCTCGCCAACGAGCGTTCGATCCGCATAAAATCCGGCACCTCGATATAAATTGGAACAACCCGATCCGCTCCAAAATACTGTCGGATCTTTTCATACCCCTCCAATGTCGAGATTACGGCGTAATCCGCTGCCTCCAGATTGATCTGTCCATCATCCGCTGTAAAATAATACCACGGTCCCTGCACCGTCTGATAACAACGGCATTCGATCACCTTGCCTTCTTCTTCCATTTGGTGCATCGTCTGTTCTGACACAAAATAATAGTTCGTTCCGTTTTTCTCTCCTTCACGGATCGGTCTGGTTGTATATGGTATCACGCCCCGCAGCTGCGGATTTCTGCTACGGATCTTTTCGTACAATGTATCTTTTCCTGCGGCACTTTTTCCCATAAATACATATAAATGACTCATGCTCATGCTCCTAACTCTACACACATTATTGTTTTGCCGGTTTCATCTTCAAGTCCCTGCAACGGGAGTTTTTTCTCCTTAGCCAGACGGATCATCTCTACCACACTCTCTGTGATCATTTCGCCCGGCACCAAAAACGGAATCCCCGGCGGATATAAAAATCCAAATTCCGCTGCCACCTGTCCGACAGCCTGTTCCAGGCGCACTGCCTTTGCCGGAGTATTCCAAGCTTCGTACAGTCCCAGTCTTACCGGGCCGCCCTGCAGTGGAAATGAAAATGACGGCGTATCCGGCTGCTGTCTGCGCATCCCTCTTTGAAAAAGTTTTTTATCAATCTCTTGCAAGGCTGTTGCCAGCTGCAGGATCCCCTCAGTAGTATCGCACACCGTGGTCATTGCCAGCACGTATTTTTCTGCTTCAAGTTCAACCTGTATATGATAATTCTGCCGTAACACGCGGGCAAGTTCAATGCCGGAAAATTCCGATGTTCCGGTCGCAATAACCAATTTAGACGGCTCTTTTCTTTCATGCTGCCACAGGTACAATACCTGTAATGAGTCCATCTGGTTCTCAAACTGCCTGAGCTGTTGTCGGTATTTTAAAAAGCGGTCTGGATTTTGCTGCAGCCACTGGATGCATTGATCTATACTATACATCAGCGGATATGACGGACTGCTCGTCTCATAAATATCCAGATAACGCTCTATCATCCTGGCAGAAACCCGGCTGCTTTTTACATGCAATAATGCGGTCTGCGTAAGCGCCGGCAACGTTTTGTGTAGACTCTCGATGACAACATCCGCCCCCTGACAGATTGCGGAAGGAACGACCGAAGAATCCACTTTGTGCCACCAGCCAAGATGTGCTCCATGCGCCTGATCTACGATAAGCGGAACGCCAAACTCATGTGCTGTCTGTGCGATCTGCTGAATATCTGATACGACACCTTCATAAGTCGGACTTGTGATCAGCACAGCGGACACTTTCTGTTGCTGCAATTTTTCCCTGACCTGCTCTGTCGTAATTTCAAGGCCGATCCCAAGTGCTTTATCCTGTTCTGCTATGAGATATTCCGGTTTCAGTCCCAACAGATAAATGCTATGATATACCGACCGGTGACACCCCCGGTCTACCAGAATACGATCGCCTTTTTGACAGCACGCTGATATGGCTGCAAGGATCCCACAGGTGCTGCCGCCGACCAGCACATACGATTCGTCTGTTCCATACATGTCTTTCAAAGTGTTCATCAGATCGCGGATTGCTTCTTCCGGATGATGAAGATTGTCCGTGCCCTCTACTTCCGTCACATCGAGCTGATAGGGATTTTGCATAGAAAACTCCGGATTTCGTTTGTGCCCCGGCATGTGCATCGGATAGGGATCTTCCCGCAAAAAATCATGCAATTGTTCCTGAATACTCATATCCGTCTCCTTCATATATAGCAAAAGAACGACAAGATAAGCCACCAAAAGCTTATCCTGCCGCCTGATATTCTCTCTTTAAAAAGCAGCTGTCGCAATAGATGTAACAAAACCAAACAAAGCTCCAAGAATACTTACGACCAGTGCCACAGCACTTAAGATCAGTCCGATGATACCGCACACATATCCGATCTGCACGTATGTATTTTCCCGTCCGGCAGCTTTTTCCCTTCTGGCAAGTACGATCGCTGCGATACCACAGACAACACCCACGATCGAGCTGCAACACATAACGACTGATACAATACCACAGATCATGGAAATGATCGCATCACTACTGGACGCTGGCTTTGAAGCTGCTGCCGTTGTCGTTTCCGTATCTTCCGGCTTAGCTTCCTGTTCATATGCCGGTATCGGCTTCAGATACTCTCCACAATATTTGCAATAGTTATCGGTATCCTGATTTTCTGTTCCACAATTTTTACAAAACATAGCATGTCCTCTCATTTAATATAAATATATCTTATCATACCATAGGTCGGACGCTTGTGGCAAATTTTCTGTTGACATTTCCACCGGAATGGAGTAACATACTATTGTAATCAAAGGCGATTCACAGGATTGTGAGTCGCCCTTTTTTGGTTCCTTTATTGGAATCCTTGGGGTAATATCCCCCTTATAAGGAATTTTCTCCTTAGTTTTTTGTCACTTTGCTTTGGCCTTACCCTTGGGTCAAAGCACTCCCTCTGGGAGTTTGCATCTTGCTTTTATCATTGACGAACCGTAAACATGTTTTACAGGCGCAATGATTGCCTATATTTAGTTTAGTTCTCTATTCCCCAGAAAAAGACCGTCTATGCGGTCTTTTTCTATTTCTTTTTTAGTTTTACATCATACGCCAGCCGCTATGATATTTATTTTTTAAAGAAGCATTGTTTTTCTTGCCCCATCCCAGCGGATAACCATCCACTAGAACCAGCTGCCAGCCATTTGGCTGCGCTGCTTCTTCCTCTGTCAATGTCAGCGTTTCTCCTTTCAGATAACGCAATACTCTTTCATCTTCCGATGACAGATTCAAGTTGTTTTTGTAGTCTTCTTTTTTCAATGCCATTGCCAGTGACTGGCTTGGTTCAAACCGGTTCTTCTTCATCTCACCCAGATACAGTCCACTGCGTAAAAAACGAAGTCCCTTCATATTCGGCAGCTGCGATGGCATATAGTATAGCATTCCGTTTTTGTTTTCCAGCCGGTCATTCGCAAATTCGCGGTTGAGATTTGCACAAAATTCGTCAAACAATTTTTTGTCCTGCCCTTTCAGGCCGCTTCGTACTTCCCGATACGATTGGACAACACCCGTTGCGGTTTCTTTTTTATGAAATAACGCCAGAAAATGTCCCTCGCCATCCAGTTTATGAGGAAAAATGCGTATACACTCCCGAATTGCTTCGTTTTCACTTCCAATCAATTCGGGGCGTCCCTGTGAAAATCCTTCATAACCTTTCATTGGCACAAGTTCCATATTCTCATCCATTGCCAGAATTTTTTCTACGGTTCCCTCATCTTCCAATGGCGAAAATGTGCAGGTTGAATATAACAGATAGCCACCCGGTTTTAGCATCGGAAGTGCCTGTGTAAGGATTTCTTCCTGTAATTTAGCATAAAATTCCGGCCCATTCTGTTCCCACGCTTTTACCATCGAAGGCTCTTTACGAAACATTCCCTCTCCGGAACACGGTGCGTCGATCAGTATCTTGTCAAAAAATCCCACAAAATACTCTTGCAGCTTTGCCGGATATTCGGTCACAATAAAACTGTTTTCGACGCCAAATAGTTCGATATTTTTCAGCAATGCTTTGGCACGCTTGCTGCTGATGTCATTGGCGATCAGCAACCCCTCGCCGTCGAGACGTGCTGCCAGCTCAGTCGCCTTGCCACCCGGCGCCGCACACAGATCCAATACGACATCTCCCTTTTCAACCGGAAGTCTCGAAGCCGGCGTCATCGCACTGGGATCCTGCAGATAATATAAACCGGCAAAATAATAAGGATGCTTCGCTGGTTGATAACTGCTGTCATAATAAAAGCCATTGTCTACATATGGGATCTTCGTTAACGGAAAAGGCGAAATCTTCAAAAAATCCTTTACGGAAATCTTCGCGGTATTAACACGAAGACCATACTTTCTTTCATCCTCCATGGATGCCAGATAATCCGGGTATTCGTCTCCCAATATACGCTGCATTTCTTTACAAAAACTCTCTGGTAAATTCACTTTTTTCTCCTCATCAATATATATAGCGCCCCTCGCTTACCGCCTTAAAGGTTGCAGTGCGCTCGGCGCAATTCGTCGGAACAATAAACAATACCAAAATATGACTTTGTCATAACGAAAATCCGTATGGTAAAAATTCTTTCAGATATCTTGTGGTAAATTCTTCTTCACTTTTTGCAGTAATGATCTGAAATGTTTCCGGATCGCAAAATTCCATCATGACCTGTAAGCACACCCCACAAGGACTCGTTTCCTGAACCGGGGCGTTCCCCGCTGGTCCGCCCACGATCGCAATGGCGCGAAACGTCCGGCGCCCCTCGCTCACCGCCTTAAAGATCGCGGTGCGCTCGGCGCAGTTCGTCGGCGTGAAAGCCCCATTTTCAATATTGCACCCGGTAAAAATCTCTCCATCCTCGCATAACAGAGCCGCTCCTACAGCAAAATCTGAATACGGTGTATAAGCAAATTCACGCGCTGCCAACGCCTTTCCGATCAACTGTTTTTCTTCCATTGTGTTCCTTTCTCTATTCCATATAGCTGACAAAACGGTTGCCCGCATTTTTAAAGATCGTTTCGTACTCTTTACGGCTTACTTTAGAACTCTTGCCACTCTTTGGATTATATATAGTCAATTTGCTGGAATTATATCCGGCGATCACAACAGCCTCATTGTCATTTACCATTGCGATGACTGGTTTGTTTCCACTGACAAAATACAATACCTGTTCGAGTGTGCAGCCTTTCAGGTTCATTGGTTTGTTCATGTATTTCTTGATCATATCATACAAGGACGCATTGCTGGCAGAAAGGTCTTTTGCCGATACATTGATGTGATTCAGTTTCAGAACCATATGCGCGCAGGCTGCAAGATTGGAAACCCCGCTTTCTGCCTTTGTGATCTCAATGCCGCCAATATCATTTTGCAAAAAGCTTCCGCTTCTCTCCCATACCAGCTGATGGTCGCTGGACACAACGACTCCCATCTGTTTGTCTGCTTCCTTGATCGCCTGTCTCGGATTTTCATAGGACGCGGTGATCTTTCCAACCGCATATACATAATATTTGGCAATTCCCGGCTGCTCCAGTCGCACAAAACGCTCGGTTGTATACACCGTGTTATCGGAAATAATGTATTTTGGAACCGCATCCATAACAAAACTGCTTGGCATCTGGATATACCACTCCGTCATGGATTTACTTGTCACACGGGAACTGTATCGGAATGATTCCGTCGCCGACTCCATTGGTACAAGGATACTGTCTTCGCCGGATTTTACAAAAGCACCGGATGCCGTCTTTTTGCACAATGTAATATTGATCACATTTCCGCTCGCTTTTGTGCTTTGTATATACGCATTTGACGGCTTCAACTGCTTTTTATCATTTCCGCTCGTGTCCACAATGTGCAGTTCATAGCATGGGAATACTTTACTGCCATCGGTACTTGTTGTGACATCTTCTTTTTTCACATATCCAAAAACAATATTTTTTTCGATCACACCCAGCAGGCGGATGTAAGTTGCATCGTCCGGTGCATACAATATCTGCTTTTCATCGGTTTCCAGATTATAAATCGTGATATTTTCCCCATAACCTCCGGACACATTGGAAGACCAGACATAACAATTGGATTCTTCCATCGTCATAAATCCATTGCTTTTCACATTTTCCGCTATGGCTTCCAATCTCTTGGCAGAAATGTTGTAGGAGTAAACCGTATTGGCCACGGTAAAATAATAAATTCCCCTGGAACTTACATATCCGTAATCCGCAAAATCTTCTTTCAGCTGCTGATAGGTCGTACTGCTTGGCATATATACCAATTCTCTTAATTCCCCATCTTTGGTATACTCGTACAAAACAACCGCAACGTCTCCCTCATACTGCCCTCTGGCAAAATATCCAAATGCACAAAAATACAGACTGCCTTCGTCGTCCACTTTCAGCAGACGAATCCCCTGTTCATCATAAGCTTTGTGCAGATACGATGCACTGCTGCTAAATGATGTATAGATACTGTGGATCTGATTTGTCGTCAGATCATACTGATAAACATCGCCACCGCGGGAAAAATACAATTTTTTATTGTCTTTGTCGCTCAGCATTTTATTGGTTTCGGAAGTGATTCCTACTTTCAATTGTCCCGTCTGGGTACTGGCAAGCTTCACATCAAAGCCAGCCTCCATCGTACGCTCAAAGTTCAGCAGATAGTTTTGACCACTGGCATAACGCACCCGATAAAACTCTTTTACATGATAGGTCTCCTGCCCGGAATCCGTATCTGCTTTTACAAAATAATTGTACTGCACACATGCCGTTTCCATATTGTACTCTTTGATCGTAATCCACTCACTGGAGATCTGCTCCGGTGACAGGCTTCCCCAGGTTACCAGATCCGAGTTGGATGTGATATCCACTTTAGCAAGTGTGTTATTCCGGTTTTTGCTGTCTGGCTCTAAATAATTTTCCAGTTCCTCTGCCTTGATCTTCTGAAAGGTGTGTTTGTGAAATTTCTTTACAAAAGACAGTTTTTCAGCCAGATGCGAGTCGTCAACATAATATTTCAATCTGGTATAATAATGGATCTCGCGGCCGTCATTCGCGGTACCGATCAGATCCAGAATATATTCGGTACTGGTCGAAAAGTTATAATCAAATTGCAGCGTAACGTCTGACTGTTTGTTGCCAAGTACGACCGGCTCACTTGTCTCATACGCTTCGCCGGACTCTTTGTCCAGAATCTGATAAGAAAGAGAAGTCAGATACAGTCCATCATTTGCAAAATATATTTTGAGATTTTTGGAAGCATTGAGCGGAGTCATCGACTCTCTGACAATGTCCGCTTTCATCGGTGCGCTGTATCCATACAGCGAATTTACCTTATATCCCTGCGTCTCTAACTGCAGCACCGGATAGCTTTCTGCCGTAATGTCTTTTTTTACACCGGTATCATTTACATCGCTCTCCATCTGTCGTCCAAAGAAAAACAATGCCCCTAAAAAAATTGCCAACAATGCGACTGCTTTATATATATTTTTAACCATCGATCTAATCCTCATTTCCTTTATTCCATACCGCAGGGCAAATGCACCCACTTTTACTATCTTATTGTACCGACAAACCAGAAAAAGTGCAATATTTCCGATTCATTTTTTCACAGAACTTTTTTCTGCATCATATGATAAAGCAAACCGGATTTTGAGAGGATTACTATGAACTACATGTCTCATTCAATTCTTCCCCCGCTCCCCCCGATTTCCAGTGTGATGAAATCATGGGAAATGGAGGAAGACAATGATTACTTAAAATATTTATATCCGAAAGTTTCAAAAGATATCAGCGAATTTGTCGAGGAAGAATGCGATAAAATGGAGTATGAAGGAAGCATGATGTTTGATGCTTACCCGGACAAAACATCGTTGCAGATCCTTGCCAGACAGATTTTCCGACTTTTTCGAAAAAAATACCCCGATGCATATCCGGATCAGGATGACCTGCTTTTGGATATGATCGAGGTGATCTTATTTCATGAGATGATTCACCGGCGAAACCGGTACCGCAATCATCAACGGCTCTACTTTTAATCATGTCCGGAATACAACTTCCCGGTCGGTAAGCTTGGTTTTCAGGACAATATACGGGTAACTTGGTTTTTGACTGACGACCTGATCCGCTTCCGGCCCTACCAACGTGGTCGCCAGGCAAAGATCGGCTCCCTGCTCATACAGTCCGTCTACCTGAATACTATATCCACCACTGTTTTGCTCCCCGTATCCGACCGCCAGATACAGATATTCTTCATCCGTATACGTCATCTGAAAGTCGTTGATATACTTTTTATCAATTTCTTCTTTGAAAATTGACGGAATATCCTCCGTGAGCACTACCGTATAAGAATAATCGTTTCCTCTTTTTCCCTGAGGAGCAGAACGATCACACGCTACAAGAAAAATCATGCAACATAAGATCCACAAAAGAAATGTTTTTATTTTCAATGAATGCTTCCATCCTTTTTTCTTTCTAAATCTTATGCTTGCTTTGTATGATTTATGCTTCCAGCAGTACATCTGCCAGCTGCGCAAAATCCTGTAAAGAAAGCTTTTCTCCCCGGATCGTTGCCGGCTGTCCGATCTTTTCGATCGCTTTTGCTACCTGCTCTTTGGAAAATGCCAACTCACTGCTGTTCACCAGACCATTCTGCAATGTTTTGCGCCGCTGGTTGAACGATGCGCGGATCAGACGGAACATCAGCTTTTCGTCTTTCACTTCGATCGGGTTTCTTGCCAGGCAGTCCAACCGGATCACCGCACTTCCCACATTGGGTCTTGGCATAAAACAATTCGGTGGCACATTGGCTGCTAAATATGGTTTTGCATAATACTGCACCGCCAGGGACAATGCCCCATACTCTTTAGTTCCCGGAGCCGCCTGCATCCGGTCTGCCACTTCTTTTTGCACCATGACCGTCACGTTGGCAAGTGGCACATGACTCTCGAATAGTCCCATAATGATCGGAGTCGTAATATAATACGGCAGATTTGCCACAACCTTGATCGGCTCGCCATGATTATACTCATTGGCGATCGCAGCAATATCCTGTTTGAGTATATCTCCATGAATGACCGTCACATTGTCATATTCCCGCAATGTTTCCTTCAAAATCGGGATCAGATTGTCGTCAATTTCTACCGCCAAAACCTGTCTGGCATTTTCACAAAGATACTGCGTCATTGTTCCAATTCCCGGACCGATCTCCAGTACAAAATCATCGGGTCCAACCTGCGCAGCATCCACGATCTTCTCCAGCACATGCGGATCGATCAGAAAATTCTGTCCAAATTTTTTTCGAAAATGAAAATCATGTTTTTGCAGTACTTGTATTGTTTCCTGTGGATTTCCTAATTTTGCCACCATATCCTCCTTTTATTGTAAACGGTACATGTTCTTTGCATTTGCCGTTGTTATATTTACAACTTCTTCCTTTGTGATTCCTTTGATCTCGGCAATCCGCTGTGCTACATAATGCAGCTTTGTAGAATCATTCCGGTTGCCCCGGTACGGCTCCGGTGACATATACGGACAGTCGGTTTCCAATACCAGATGTTCCAGCGGTATCGCCTCCACTGTCTGATGAAGTTTCTTCGCATTTTTAAATGTCACAACACCACCGACGCCAATATAAAATCCCATATCGACATACTCTTTTGCCTGTTCTTTCGAATAAGAATAACAATGGATCACACCGCCACAATCATACGCCTTTGTCTCCCGGATCAGTTGCATCGTAGGCTCCGCAGCATCACGGCTGTGAATGATGATTGGCAGATCTACCTGTTTGGCCAGTTCAATCTGCCGGCAGAACCATTTCTTCTGAATCTCTCGTCCCGGTTCCGGCCAATGAAAATCGTAACCGATCTCTCCCACAGCGACCACTTTGTCACAAGCACAAAGGTCAGAAAGAACCTGCATATCCTGTTCCGAAAGTTCCTCGACCTCACTCGGATGCACACCAACGGCAGCATAGGCAAACTCATACTGCTTTGCCAGTTCTACTGCCTCATGGCTCGTTTTCATATCCGATCCGACATCTACGATCCAGCCGATCTCCTTTTCTTTCAGCGACAGCAATAACTCATGACGGTCTTGTGCAAACGCGTCATCTTCATAATGGCTATGGGTATCAAAAATCATGTAATTTCCTTTCTTTTGAAAAAAGGAAACTGCACCATAATGATGTAGTTTCCCTTTGCATACTTAACCGCTTAACAGATCTCAGCTCCTGCCGGCATTGATTTCTCCGGTGTCATAAGTGCCAGATTTCCTTCTGCATCTTCTGCACAAAGCAACATTCCCTCTGACAACACTCCTGCCAGTTTTGCTGGCTTCAGATTTACAAGAACCATAACTTTCTTGCCAACCATTTCTTCCGGTGTGTAATACTTGCGGATTCCTGATACAATCTGCTTTACTTCACTTCCGACTTTTACCTGTGAGCAAAGAAGCTTTTTCGATTTTGGAACCGCCTCACACGAAATGATCTCGCCAACCTGGAACTGCATCTTCATAAAGTCATCAAATGTAATCTCATCTTTTGCAGGAATGTCGATCACATCCTCTTCCTTTTCTTCTACAAATTGACCAGCTGCTTTTGCTTCCTCGATCTGACGAAGGCGGATTGCTTCTGCCTTCTCCATTACCTCTTTGGCATCCAGTCTCATGAACAAGATCTCCGGTTTATCCGTAACCTTTGTTCCATTTTCATAGAGGCCAAATGTGTTCATATCTTCTTCGGTACGTTTTTTAGCATTCAGCTGTGCAAGGATCTTTTCCGTTGTCTCCGGCATAAATGCTTCCAACAGACTTGCACCGATCGTAATACTTTCTACCAGATTATACAGAACGGTAGACAAACGGTCTTTCTTGCTTTCATCTTTGCCAAGTACCCATGGCTCTGTCTCATCAATATATTTGTTGCAGCGCTTGAACAGTGTAAAGATCTCAGTGATCGCATCTGCTACACGAAGATGATCCATCTTCTCGGCAACTGCTTTCGGTGTAGCCAGTACGGTAGCTTTCAGATCCTCATCGACAGGCTCTGTCACTCCCTTATCTGCCAAAACACCATCTAAATATTTATTGCTCATGGAAATCGTACGATTTACCAGATTTCCTAAAACATTAGCAAGGTCGGAATTCATACGCTCTACCATCAGATCCCAGCTGACTACGCCATCATTTTCAAATGGCATCTCATGCAATACAAAATAGCGGACAGCGTCAACACCAAAAATATCAACCAGATCATCGGCATAGATAACATTTCCTTTACTCTTGCTCATCTTGCCGTCTCCCTGCAGCAGCCAAGGGTGACCAAACACCTGCTTTGGAAGTGGCTGTCCCAGTGCCATCAACATGATCGGCCAGTAAATGGTGTGGAAACGCAAAATATCTTTTCCGATCAAATGCAGATCCGCTGGCCAGAACTTGTCATAAAGCTCTCCGTTGTTGCCATCCACATCATATCCAAGACCGGTGATATAGTTGCTCAGCGCATCCACCCAGACATATACGATGTGACCAGGATCAAAGTCTACCGGAATTCCCCACGTAAAACTTGTTCGGGAAACACACAGATCCTGCAGACCCGGTTTCAGGAAGTTATTGATCATCTCATTTTTTCGGGATTCCGGCTGAATAAACTCCGGATGATCCTCAATATGCTTCATAAGACGATCCTGATATTTGCTGAGTTTAAGGAAATACGCTTCCTCTTTTGCCGGCTGACACTCTCTTCCACAATCCGGACATTTGCCGTCAACCAGCTGCGAAGGGGTAAAGAAAGACTCGCAAGGAGTACAATACATACCTTCATAATGACCTTTATAAATATCTCCCTGATCATACAATTTCTTGAAGATCTTTTTTACCTGCTCCTCATGATCCTTGTCCGTCGTACGGATAAAACGATCATAAGATGTATTCATAAGATCCCAGATCCGTTTGATCTCCGTTGAAACTTCATCTACAAACTGCTTCGGCTCAATCCCGCGCTCTGCTGCCTTCAACTCAATCTTCTGTCCATGCTCATCTGTTCCTGTCTGGAACCGGACATCATATCCCTGGAATCGTTTATAACGCACAATCGCATCTGCTAATACAATTTCATAGGTATTTCCAATATGTGGCTTACCTGATGTATAGGCAATGGCCGTTGTTAAATAAAATGTTTTCTTTGCCATCTGATTACCTCCGTTCTTATTACCTATTAGATTTTAGGGAAAAGCTAAGGAATTGTCAAGGTTTCAATTGATAAACCACGGTTTCATAACCCTCTAATTTGATATTTCCTTCCTGTTCAACTCCCGTAAACATATTCTTCATCTTTTTTCTAAGCCGGATCGACATTGGCTGCCGTGAGAAATTCAAAACAAACAGAAATGTCTTGTCCCCTTTTTTTCTGACCGCAAGTTCACAATCCTTTGGAAGTTCGATCCATTCTTCATATGGCTCTTTTACCTGTAACTTGTCCAAAAAGATCTCTGCCACATCGGCAGTAAATACGGATCCATAATAATATACGGTTCCCTCCCCATACGAATGTGATACCAGTGCGCCGCTTCCAGCATAATAACCGTCCTGATAAACCGCTTCTACCTTAGCACCTTCTTTTGCTTCCAATTGATCGTTGAATAGCGTAGACGGAAAACAGGTGTCCTGCCACTGCACCATCACTTTTCCGGTTTCCGGCGAGATCGTTGTGTATTCCGGTATATCCACTCCGGTAAGTTCTGCTGCCAGTCCCGGCAGATAATCCGTAACACAGATTCCATGGATGTCTTTGTAACCGGTCCGGCATCCAAGGACCAGCGTACCGCCCTGACGTACGTATTCTTCCATCTGCTGCACGCGCTCTTTTGTAAGAATACTGCCGTGCGGATAAAAGATAACCGAATATTTTTTCATATCTTCCACGCTCATATGCTCAAAATACAAATAGTCATATGGCGTATGGTTATGCTGACACGCCTGATACAATCCCCAGATGCTTGCCTGATTCAACTCCCGCTGCCATACATCCGCCTGCTCATTCCATATATTATCATAGTCCCGCAGCACAGCCACTTTTGCTTCGTATTCACTTCCTGCCACGTCGCTTATCTGCTGCAGCTTCTGATGGATCTGTCCGACTTCCTGAAGTCTTTTGTTGTCCCGGCCGGAGTAGTCTAAAATTCCATGCCAGTACATCTCCGTCCCCATCGTAGCGGTCCGCCAGCGGAAATAACTGACAAATTCGGCTCCATGTGCAATACTCTGCATCGTCCATAACGTGATCTGTCCAGGCTGTGGTACCGGCGCCATCATCTCCATGCTGCCATTGGCTCCGGACTGCTGCTCCATGATCCCGAATGTATGAGACATCGAACGGACTTCCGACAAATGTTTGCTCCAGTTCCGGTCTTTGGTCGGATCTTCCTTATTATATAAAGGCAGACAGTAAGAAAAATTCGGATAGGAATCATATGTCATAAAATCCAGACTTTCTTCCGTCAAGCGGTGAGAATCCAGATTTCCAAAAATGCCATTGGTTGTAATAAAATCCTGCGGCTTTTTGTATTTTTGTATGATGTCACTCTGCATCTTTGCAAATTTGCATGTGCTATCCGATATAAAGCGGTAAAAATCCAGCTTGCGATGTGGATTGACCCGGTTGGTCGGTGTCGGTTTTGGCACATCTACCTCGCCCCAATCCGTATAGGTCTGATTCCAGAACACCGTTCCCCATGCCTCATTCAACCGGTCTAATGTTCCGTATTTTTTCACCAAAAACCGCCGGAATGCAAGTGTATCGCTCGGCGAATAAAACTCTGCCACTTCGCAGTTCAGCTCATTATCGATCTGCCACCCTACGATCGCCGGATGCTTGCCATAGTGGGAAGCCGACTGTTCAACGATATTCTTCGAAAGTTCTATGTATTTCTTGGAATTGTAATTATAATGACGGCGAAAACCATGTTCAAAACGCACGCCCTCCATCGTCACATTCAATACTTCCGGATACTTCTTTGTCAGCCATGCCGGTGGTGTCGCTGTCGGCGTACAGAAAATAACTTTCATCCCTACTTCATAAGCCAGATCCAAAAATTCATCAAAAAAAGTAAAATCGTAAACTCCTTCTGTTCTCTCCAGATAACTCCAGGCAAACTCCGCGATGCGGATCGTCTCAATACCATGAGCCAGCATTCTCTCCAAATCACTCTTCCAGTCTTTCTTATCCCAATGTTCCGGATAATAACACACTCCCAGCGTGATCCTCTTGTGATCCATAATATCAGTCATTGTCCTTCTCCTTTATCCAAATGATTACCTCCACTTTATCGAAAAACATATTCAAAATCAAGTCTTTCCTCGACAAATCCGTTCTTTTTTGGTTTAATAATAGATAATAAAAAACGGACCATTGGAGGATCATTATGTTATTGATTGGATCTCATGTAGGCATGAGTGGAAAAGACATGTTACTAAATTCGGTAAAAGAGGCTTTGTCCTATGGCGCCAACACTTTCATGGTATACACCGGCGCTCCCCAGAATACCCGTCGAAAAGACATCAGTGAATTAAATATAGAAGCTGCCAGAGAATTGATGGCACAGGAAAACATGGAAAATTTTGTTGTACATGCTCCTTATATCATCAATCTCGCCAACAGCGTAAAACCGGAAACGTTCCAGCTTGCAACAGAATTTCTGCAAAAAGAAATTGAGCGGACAGCAGCCATGGGCAGCGACGTTATGGTTCTGCATCCGGGTTCTCATGTTGGTGCCGGAGAAGAAATCGGCATTGCCAAGATCATCGAAGGACTGAATGAAGTACTGACGGATGACACTCCGGTCAAAATCGCACTGGAAACCATGGCTGGCAAAGGAAGTGAACTCGGCCGCACATTCGAGGAACTTGCTGCGATTTATGAAGGCTGCCGGTATCCCGACAAACTCCGGGTCTGCTTTGACACCTGCCATGTAAACGATGCCGGTTATGATATCGTAAATGACTATGATTCTGTCATGGATCAGTTTGACAAGATTCTTGGGTTAGACCAGATTGCGGTATTCCATATCAACGACAGCAAAAATCCCCTCGGTGCTCACAAAGACCGCCATGAAAACTTTGGAAAAGGCTACCTGGGAGAAGACGCTTTATTCCAGGTCATCGGCGATTCCCGATTTGAAAATATCCCTAAAATTCTGGAAACGCCATACTATAAAGACCCGGAAAATCCAAAGAAATCATTTCCTCCATACAAGGAAGAAATTGCCTATATCCGCAGTCATTTTTCCTAATCTTTTTTTACCTGCTGCAGACTGACGCGACAGAACCGGCGTAAAAACTGTTTTCCATTGAACGGCAGGATCGGATAAATATAACTTTTTCCGCTTATGGTTTTATTTGTCACAATAAAGATGATAACCAGTAATAAACCGCCGATCAGTCCATACAGACCAAACGCCGCCGTAAGACAGATCAACATAACTCTCATAAATTTCAGGGCATATCCCAGTTCCAGACTGACCTGGGTATAGTTGGCAACGGCAACAAATGCCATATATAACATGATCTCAGAATTGAACCATCCGGAACTTACCGTGTAATCCCCCAGAATGATACCCGCGACAACACTAAGCGGCGTACTCAACATATTGGGGGTATTGACCGAAGCAAGTTTCAACCCATCGATTGCGAATTCCAGGATCAGCATCTGCAGAAACACCGGCACGTTTACCGGATCATCGATCGCTATAAATTCCAGCCAGGATGGGAGCCAATCCGGATGATTGATCAACAGCAAAAACAATGGCGTCATAACGACCGCCATAACATTGATGAGCGCGCGCGACACTCGCAGATACGTTCCTGTGATCGGCGGAAAATAATAGTCATCCGCATCCTCTACAATATCAAAGACCGAGGTAGGCAGTATCATGGCAGAGGGTGAATTGTCAACCAGTATCGCAATACTTCCCTCCAGGATGCTCGCTGCCGTTGTATCCGGTCTCTCGGTAAATTTAAACTTTGGAAAAGGATTATACCATTTATGTGTATATAAACACTCTGCAAGACTCTGTGAATTCATCGTAAGCGAGTCCACCTGAATGGCGTCAATCCTCTTGCGTATATTTTCCAGCATTTCCGGTTCTACGCGCCCATCCATATACGCCACGACAACATCAGTCCGTGAACTCTTTCCCACCGTGTGCATTTCCATTACGAGATCCGTCGAGCGGATCCTACGGCGGATCAATGCCGTGTTAAAAACGATCGTTTCTACAAATCCGTCTCTGGAGCCTCTCATTACTTTGTCTTTTTCCGGTTCATCCACACTCCGTGAAGGATACGACCGGAAATCCATGGCGATCAGTTCTTCATATCCATCGATCAAAAGAACCGGGATACCGGAAAAGGTTCTCTGCACCAGATCGTCCTTTGTTGCGATCAGATCGATCTCCCCATAAGGCATCTTATTTTTTATAAAATCATGCGCGGTCTGCGGCATTTCATCCGGTGTGATCTTATAGAGAAATTCTAATATCTTCTCCATAACTTCATCTTTACAGAAACCATCAATAATGTAAAAACAAGCCTTTTTGCCACCAATTGTCACCACCCGGTACATCAGATCAAAGCTCTTGTCTACCTGGAGCAGTTGATCGATCTTTTTTTTATTATCCTCAAACTTCTTTGAAAACTCTGACATATGCGTCACCTTTATCCCCTATTTTTACTGATACGATTTCTTATATAGGGTTGACAAAAAACCATTGTTTTATGTACAATGAAAGATGAATTTTTATTTTTACGGAGGTGATTTTTCTTGGACATACCGCAGGATCCCATTATTTTGCTTAGCTTTGTAAATACAAAATTACGAGATCAGTTTGCTACATTAGAAGAGTTTTGTGATTTTTACGAGATTCGTGAGTCCGAATTGCGTGATACACTGGACTCTGTCGATTATCAGTATGACGAAATAACCAATCAATTTGTTTAAGAATACGATTTAGAAGGTACCGAACATGCAGAACAATATTCATTTCACACACAGCATTTCTATTGAAAATTACAACAAACTTCGTGCCAGTGTAGATTTTATTACGGTGCAGCCTAAAAGAGCCGAAGTGGCTCTCTCCAACTCATTATTTACGATCATTGCGATGGATGATGACACACCGGTCGGCATGGCGAGAGTGGTTGGTGACGGTGGATATGTTTATTTTATCTGCGATGTGATCGTTTCTCCGGCCTACCAGTCAAAAGGACTTGGACGCCGTCTGATCGAACAGGTTCTTGCCTGGCTGGAAAGCCAGGTAGAAGAAGATGAGACGATCATGGTCAACCTTATGTCTGCCATGAACAAAGAACCATTTTATGAAAAACTAGGTTTTCACAAGCGTCCATTTGGCAACCATGGTTCAGGTATGAGCCGCTGGATCAGCAAGTAATTCATATACCGATTTCAATACGATCAGGCAGATAGGTCCGATCAGGATTCCACCCACGCCAAACAGCTGTACCCCCGCGTACACGGCGATCAATACAAATAAGGATTTCATCCCCAGTTCTTTTCCGAACAATCGGGGTTCCAACACTTCTCTCAAAAAAGAAGCTACCACAAACAGGGTAGCCAGGATCGCCGCATGAAAAAAATCCCCATGCAGTACTTCCCACAAAGTCCACGGTATCAATACAATTCCACTTCCTACTACCGGAAACGCATCAAATACCGCAATCCCCATTCCTAACAAAATTCCATACGAGTTTCCTATGATCAAAAGTCCCACACTGATCACAACGGCGATCAGAAACACAATGATCCCCTGCGCTTTCAGATAGGCAAGTCCCGCTCCTTTTAATTTGTTCGTAAACGGGCGGATCTTTTCTCTCCATGGATGTTCTTTTTTGTCGAGCAGGATCAATATGGTAGCCAGAAAAAACACAAACACTTTGCTGCTGAATGCTCCGAGCCAGGATAGCATCCCCGTGGCATACGCTGACATAGCAGGCAGCACCTTTGTCCCCATTCCCCGGAACAGATTTTCCTTTTGTGTCTCCAGAAAACCATAACTGGTTCCCTCACCAAGATCCAACAATTCGTCACAATAGCAACAGATCTGACACAAGGACTGGTTGAGATTTCCGAGAGTTGCCGGAAGATGTTGTATAAACAAGATGCCTTGTTTCAAGATCAGTCCTCCCACATAAAATAAAACAAGTAAGAGCACCGACAAAACAACAAATACGGTTACAATGACCGAGATCTTATAATTCCATCTAAGTTTTTCATGAAAAAAACGGATAATGGGAGAAACCATTTTTCCAAATATAACCGCTAATACAAAGGGAGCGATCAAAGGGAAGAGAAAACGAAAAAAAATAAATAAAAATACGGCAGTCAATCCTATCATCACATGTCGTGCATTCATCGGCGTTCTCCTCCCTGACAGTATGATATTATCCTCTCCCTTTTTGCCCTGTTTTATTCCAAAGTGAGAAGCAGTGCCATCTTAAATTTTTTATTCGCTTTTACGCTGTGAAGTCCGCCTTTTGCAACCGTTTTGTCGACCATGTTATCAGCCGCGCTTATTTATTTCCGCCTGCGAAGAGACACCTCTTCTTTTCATCTGACCTTTTCGCATTTCAAGATCCGTCCGCAATATTCGATACAGCTGCTCAAAATTGGTATTCCATCTGCCATCCAGGGCGCCGTCTTCTGTTTTGCCAATATTTTCGTCCAGGCCTCTGTCAATCGCTTTGGTTCTCCCGCAATTGCCGGAAGCACGATCGCCATGAATTTTGAATATTTTGCTTGCCATGTGATCACAGCATTTGGTCAGACCGCTACAACTTTTTTTCAGTCATAAGCAGCCTGCTCATCATCGAGTCGATTGTTTGGTTCCGCAGCCAGTTTGCGGCTTTATTTTCACATTAAGATCCTGCGGTAAATCTTCAGATCCTCATCCTTAAATACATTAAACACAACGTTCATCTGACTTCCTGTTTCCGCATAATATGTCCGAACAGTCTTTACTGCTATCTTAGCAGCCCGCTGATTCGGAAACATAAACACGCCGGTAGAAATACAGCAAAAGGCAATACTCTTCACGCCATTTTGTTCGGCAAGTTCCAGACAGGATCGATAGCAGGACGCCAAAAGTTCCTCATGTTTCTTTTTCAACCGCCCCTGAACAATCGGGCCCACAGTGTGGATCACATACCGGCAAGGCAGATTATATCCCGGTGTGATCTTCGCTTTTCCTGTCGGTTCTTCATGCCCCTGCGCCTGCATCATATCATAACAGCAAAGTCTCAGTTCGATCCCTGCTTTGGAATGAATGATATTATCGACACAGTTGTGCATGGCACGAAAACATCCACACATCTGACTGTTTGCTGCATTCACAATGGCATCCACTCTCAATGCGGTAATATCTCCCTGCCACAGATAGATTCTTTCATCCAGATTGGAATGTGGAAGATCTGCGATATCGGTAATTCCATTTTTCTTATTTTCTTCTTGCAGATATTCATCCTGGACTTTTCGGAATTCCTCACGGATCGCACCAGGCATCCGCACATTCATCAGTGAACGCAGCAGATCTTTTTGTCCCTGTTCAGTATCCGGTATTATGATTCCTTCATATTCCGTATTTTCCTTCAACAACTCCTGTATCAAAAATTGTCTGCGTTCCCTCTGATCCATGTTGGTTCCTCCTTGCCAGCTTGCCCGGCTCTTATCTTTTTTCAATTGCATGTGCAGGACAGATCTCCTGGCATCGTCCACAGTGAAGGCAGTGCTGTTGATCGATCACAACCGGTTTGTGCGAAATATCAATACACTTTTGTGGGCATACCGAATAGCACAGCTTGCACCCGATACATCCTTTGTCAACATAATACCCGGTCTTTACAACCTCTGCTTTTCCAATGACTATGGTGTCTCTTACAATGGCGGAAGGATTACTGATATCAAAGTATTCGCCCTGTGCTTCATATAGCTGGAATACCTCGATTGCCTCTCTGGTATCTCCCGGATAAATTTTCTTCATGTAAGGATTTCTCTCAAACATAATGTCCAGATTCTTTTTGCCAATGTTTCTCACTTTTCCACGAAGAGACACCGCTATTTTGTCCTTTGTTGCGGATATTGCCACATACTGCTGTTCCATCAGCTGTGCATAAAATGCTTTTCCTTTTGCGGTAAGAAAATACACCCCTTCCTCATCATAATACATCATATCGATGATTCTTGTCTGAGGATGACCATCGAATCCTATGGTCGCCACCGTAGTGGAGTGAATTTCTTCAACCAGCAGCCTCAAGTAATCCATCAGAATTCGTAAGGTGGATTACCGGAAAAATCTGCAATCACACCATGTGGATCTTCCAAATAAAACACCTCGAAGATCGGATTATCTGCTGTCTGATACTGCCCCTTAACAATCGGGTTGTTCATACACCCTTCTTTCACACTCATGTTGTCTTCGAATACAGCCTTGCCATGAAGACGGATCCACGCATATTCCGGAGAAGAAACCGAAACTTCCACCTCCGGATTCTCCAACATATCTTTATAAACATCTTTCGTATTGTTGGTGCAGAACCACAATTTTTCATCCTGTTCAAAACAAAACATAAATGGACGGCACTTTGCCTTACCATCACGTCCTACCGTTGCCAGATACTGTACCGGATTTTTCTGTAAAAATTCTACCACTTTTTTCATCGTTTTACCTCCATATTCTGATCTTTTTGATTTTGTTTCCAGTAAGAAATCGAATATTGGACTATCCATTGATGTACTTGATTTCTTGATCTGATGATTTTATAATAGGTTGATACAGACATATTGTAAAGTAAGCACTTAAAAGTGCTATAGTTACCAAAAAGATACTATTGGAGGTTTTAGGATGAAAACAACAGAAAAAAAGACTCTCTCTGAGCTGCCTGCATGCCCAGTAGAAACAACCCTTACGCTGATCAGTGATAAGTGGAAAGTTCTGATCCTGCGCGATCTTTTGTCGGGTACCAAACGCTTTGGCGAATTGAGAAAATCCATTGGACACATTTCCCAGAAAGTTCTCACTTCCAATCTCCGGCAGATGGAAGAACGCGGACTTTTGATCCGCACCGTATTTCCGGAAGTTCCTCCTCATGTCGAATACACACTGACAGACTTAGGATATAGTCTGAAACCGATCTTGGATGCGATGTGGTCCTGGGGTGAACATTATAAAGAACAGCAAAAACAGGAGCAAGAAGCATAAAAGGAGATCGTTACCCATGCAGAATAATAAAAATTTCTTAGGCACAGAACCGGTTGGAAAACTTCTTTTCAAGTTATCGATCCCAACAGTGATCGCCCAACTGATCAATATGCTTTATAACATTGTAGACCGAATTTATATCGGGCATATCCCAAGCGAAGGCAGTCTGGCTCTCACCGGCGTCGGAGTCTGTATGCCTGTTATCATGATCGTTTCTGCTTTCGCCGCACTAGTCAGCTCTGGTGGTGCGCCGCGCGCATCAATTTATATGGGAAAACAGGATAATGAGTCGGCTGAGCAGATATTAGGGAACTGCTTTGTTCTCCAGATTGTTGTTTCTATTATACTCACATTTATTTTACTGATCTGGAGCAAAGATTTATTACTGGCTTTTGGCGCCAGTACAAATACCATCCGTTACGCAACCGACTATATGCGTATCTATGCTTTCGGCACACTGTTTGTCCAACTGACCCTTGGCATGAACGCCTTTATCACGGCACAGGGATTCACAACCATTTCCATGGTTTCTGTCCTTATCGGTGCGATCTGCAACATTACTTTAGATCCGGTATTGATCTTTGGTTTTCATATGGGCGTAAAAGGTGCCGCGCTGGCAACCATCCTGTCGCAGGCGATCTCCATGGTCTGGGTAGTCCTTTTCCTTTGCGGTAAAAAAACACAGATCCATCTTCGGAGAAACAATATGCGTCTTACTCCCAGTGTCATCATCCCCTGTGTTACGCTTGGCCTTGCCGCTTTCATTATGCAGGCAAGTGAAAGTATTGTAACGGTTTGCTTCAATTCATCCCTACTCCGTTATGGCGGAGATATTGCCGTCGGAGCCATGACGATCCTGACCAGTGTAATGCAGTTTGCTATGCTGCCACTTCAGGGAATTGCACAAGGAGCGCAGCCGATTTCCAGCTACAATTACGGAGCCAAAAATGCAGATCGGGTCAAGAGGACATTCCGTTTGCTTCTCATCACCTGTCTGGTATACTCTGTCTCCCTTTGGACTGCTGTGCAGCTTGCCCCACGCGTCTTTGTAAGTATTTTTACTGCCGATTCCAGTCTTGTTGAATTTACGGCACCAATGCTTAAAATTTATCTGGGTGGACTGTTCCTGTTCGGTATTCAGATTGCCTGCCAGATGACATTTACCTCACTTGGCAAAGCAGCAAATTCTATCGTGGTTGCGGTAGTCCGCAAGTTCGTGTTGCTTCTTCCGCTTATTTACATCATGCCTCATGTGATCTCCAACGCAACCGTAGGCGTATATATGGCAGAACCGATTGCCGATATTATTGCGGTAATGTTTACCTCTGTTTTGTTTACCGTTCAGTTTAAAAAGGCACTTGCGGAAATTCACAAATAACCTGCTGATCCATATTTTTACTTGACGCCACTTTTATTTTTCTGTTAGAATACAAACGTTGCAAAAAATTCAATTGAATAGACATAAACAAGACAATAAATGTCACCGATCCACTGTCAGACGGACGGGTATATTTATTGTCTTTTTTTATTGTCGGAAAGGACGAGCTATGATTATTACAATAAGCAGAGAAACCGGAAGTTTTACAAACATGACATTTTTAATCGCACTGAAAGGAATGTGGATCGAATACATAATCATATTTGCAATTCAGACATTTACCGTCGTATGGCAGGTTACATTTGCCAGTGTGCTCGGTGTGTATCACGGATATGGTTTTACCAGCAACTTCATCCCGGATTATCTGGTAACCTATTGTAAAAACTATGTAATGAAATTTATACGGCTTCTTCCAGCTCTTTATGAAGAACGGATACAAACACCATTTTCTTATCAATCAGACTTCCAGCAATCGAAACGCCCTTGCCCATTGTAAACGCGGCTACAACTGTTCCGATTCCAAGTCCGAGAATTTTTCCAAGTGCAAAATAGGTCAGACATGCTGTGACAAGCAAACATGTTACATCAAATGTGATCTTAACTTTTGAATATGGTTTGCCAATGATTTCTGACAGATCTCTTTTTCAAAACCATCAATGTGATCACCAGAAGTCCCTGAAAAATATATGTCCATGTTCCCAGCGATAATTTGGGAAATACTTCGCTAAAAGCGTAAGGCACACTGGATATTGCCGATATTCCCGAACCTGACTGGAGCATCAGCAATACCCCCATGCTATTTACGATAATTGCCAAAATAAGTGCAGCCTCTCCTCTGACTATAATCTTTTTTTCGTCCATGCTTTATTTCTCCGTTTCTGTGCTTCTTTGCACAATTTATCTATATGTTTTTGATTTTTCCGGATGAAATTATAGTCCTTTTTTAGGAGATGGCAAGTTTTGTTTAAAGATTAACAAAGCTCCTCAAAGAACCGGTCGATCTCCTGCCAGTTCTCACATCTTACAAATCGATCATTCGGCAGCGCCGACTGTCTATTCCACGGGCGGTTAAAAACAGCTACTTTACATTGTTCAAAATGCAGTACATGTTCAAAAGCCGCCGGCGAATCCTCAACCGCAAAGTCAAATGTCATGTCATAAAGTTTCTCTAATGTCAGATTATAGGTATATTCCTGATCAAATGTTTCACGGCCATATTTGTCTACACAATACAAGGGAACTCTTTCCAGTTGATGTGCATCCAGCCATTTTCTGGAAGGTTCATAGGAATTAAAAGGTCTTCCGGTAATGATAAAAACCTCATGTCCGTTATCAACCCACTTATTGATCGTCGCCGAAGCTCCGGATATTTCCTCATAATTTAACAGATTTTCCGGCAAATGTCCCGCCGCCATCAATTCATCGTACTGCGCATCGCTTAAATGAAATGATTGCTGCAGATTAAAAAACTGAACTTGCTGATATGGTAGATCAATTGCGAACAGTTCTTTCGCAAGTTTTGTAAAATATTTTGCTGTTTCACATATCACGTCATCGAAATCTATGTATATTTTCATGGGTTTTGCTCCTGTCTGGTGATCCAGCTGTAATACCGCCGGTCTTGATTCTTACTCAGATTTATCTTCTGATATCAACATACATAACTCATCTGATAATAATGTATATATCGTAGTGTGTGTGGTATCGAATATCGCTGGAATTTTGACCATTATTTGCTCCGAATTGCACATACTCTCTTCTATATTACAAAATCAACCATATCTTATTGTTTTCTGTACCTGGTTATCTTTCTCCAGTTTTCCGGAAAACCCATTTTCTCATGCAATTCTTGTTCGGATATACTATCATGTTTTTTTAGATTTTTATCAATCAAGGTTTTAAGTTCCTTTATAAACTCTTTATACCACTGATCATTCAACATATATCTCAAAGCAATCACTACAGAAAACAAATCATTTTTTCCATTCTTTTCTGTAAAATAATAGGACACTTGGGATTTTATTCCATTTTCTACCTTGATAAGATACCGTAAAAATAACTGTCGTAATAATTCGTCAAAATAATACAGTTCCACAATATCTTCAAATCTTGTTCCGTCCTTATATTTTTTTGTAGTTGGATTCTTAAAGATATCCTTATAGCCACCAATCAAAGAATAATAACTTGTCTGTTTTAAAATTTCCTTTGCATATTATACCATCCCCCCTAATATAAAAAAAGAGGAGCCCCCGCAGGTTCTCCCCCGGTCGCAGGCCTCACAGGTTTCTGCAACGCGATCACTGTATTTTATCTTACTTAACTTTATACTTCCGGTCAAGCAATTTCTACAGTTCTCTATAGTATATGCCGATGTCATCTATCATATGATTTATAGCATTTTTGCACGGCTTGTAGCTTTCGCGAATGTTCCCAGCGGGAATCGAACCCACAACTAGCGCTTAGGAGGCGCTTGTTATATCCATTTAACTATGAGAACGTATTGACATGAGGCGCTTTTTGCATAAGACACCTCATGTCATGATTATATTCAATTATAAATATTTTTTCAACTGATCTACCTTGTCCAGCTTCTCCCATGGAAGATCCAGGTCATTTCTTCCAAAATGACCATAAGAAGCAGTCTGTTTGTAAATCGGTCTGCGAAGATCTAACATCTTGATGATACCTGCCGGACGAAGATCAAAGTTTTCATTGATAATATCAACCAGCTTTTCTTCCGGCATAACACCGGTACCGAATGTCTCGATACGAACCGATGTAGGTGCAGCAACACCAATCGCATAAGATAACTGAATCTCAGCTTTGTGACAGAAGCCGGCAGCTACCATATTTTTTGCTACATAACGTGCTGCATATGCGGCAGAACGATCCACCTTTGTGCAGTCTTTTCCGGAAAAAGCACCGCCGCCATGACGAGCCCATCCACCATACGTGTCTACAATGATCTTTCTTCCGGTGACACCACTATCTCCATTTGGGCCACCAATAACAAACCGACCGGTTGGATTGATATAGATCTTGGTGTCTTCATCGATCAGCTCCTGCGGAAGTACTTCATCAATCACATGTTCTCGAATATCTTTTTTGATCTGTTCCCAGCTGACATCTTCACTGTGCTGACTGGATACAACGACAGCATCAAGACGAAGTGGCTGTCCCTCTTCATTGTACTCAACCGTAACCTGCGCTTTTCCATCTGGACGAAGATAAGCAAGAGTACCATCTTTTCTTACCTTTGACAACTGACGGGTCAGTCTGTGTGCCAGATAAATCGGGTATGGCATATATTCTTCTGTCTCATCGGAAGCATAACCAAACATCATTCCCTGATCTCCTGCTCCGATCGCATCGATCTGGGAATCGGTCATCTTTGACTCCAACGCTTTGTCTACACCCAGTGCAATATCTGCGGACTGCTTATCGATTGCTACCATAACACCGCAAAGGTTTCCGTCAAATCCTTTTGCCGAATCATCATAACCGATGTCACAGATTGTCTGTCTTGCAATCTTCTGAATATCAACCTGTGCTTTAGATGTGATCTCACCCATAACCAAAACAAGTCCTGTCGTAATTGCAGTTTCACAGGCAACACGACTCATTGGATCCTGTTCCAACATTGCATCTAAAACCGCATCCGAAATCTGGTCACAGATTTTATCCGGATGTCCCTCAGTAACCGATTCGGAAGTGAATAAAAGTTTTCCCATATTGTCCTCCATTGTTTTTTATCTATAATATCTGCTTTTGTTTACATAATCGCTATTTATTCTACTATATGAAATATCAATCGTCAAGAAAGAAAGGGTTCTATATTTTTCAATTTAATGGTATAATGACTTTGTATGTAAAAATACATTTCATTTTTAAGGAGAATAAAATACATGCAGAAAAAAATAAAGCAAACAAAAACTTTTTTAATTATTGCAGAAAGTTTCCTACTTGTTTTAATTTTCATTTTGTTATTTTCCCTTATTATGCCAAATGAAATACTTACACCTTTTATGCGCACATTCTTCTGTGGCAGTATCATATTTTTTATGATCATCATGTTTCTTCTATATATAATATGGAGCAACTGGATCTTAAAACGTATGGATCAGGTCATTGCAAACATGGAAGAAGAAAGCAAAGCTTCCGAAGTTATGACGCGTGAGATGATCAGCAGCATTACTCATGATCTGAAGACACCTCTCGCCTCGGTCAAAGGATATGCGCAGGGTATCCTGGACGGAATTGCCAGTTCCCCTGATAAGTTAAATAAGTATGTCACAACGATCCATCGAAAAGCCAATGACATGGCAAGCCTGATCGATGAACTTTCCTTTTTTTCTAACATTTATAAAAAGGATGTTCCGTATCATTGGGAGATCGTCGACGCGAATACTTATTTCAGCAATTGTGTCAGCGATCTTTCGTTGGATCTCGAAACCAAAAAGATCAGTCTTTTATACAATTTTCAGGGTGCCGGGAAAGTAAAGATTCGTATTGATGAAGAAAAACTGAAGCGTGTGATCAACAATGTGATCGGAAATTCTTCCAAATATATTCAATCCAAGATGGGAATTGTTTTCGTAAACATTGAGCAGACGGATGACGACCTCATTGTTCATATACAGGACAACGGTATTGGTATTGACAAAGAAGATCTTGAGCGTATTTTTGAACGATTTTATCGTACAGACCGCTCACGAAATTCTGACACAGGCGGTACCGGTCTGGGTCTGGCGATCGCGAAAAAGATCATTGAAGATCATAACGGTAAGATATGGGCCGACAGCGTAGTAGGCAAGGGCACCACAATTTCCTTTTCTTTACCAAAGTTTTTCGAACAAATGTAGACGAATCGGAAAAAATATGATAGCATGAAAAAAATGTTGGAGGGATAACAATGAAAAAGATTTTAATTATTGAAGATGAAATGCCAATTGCTGAATTGGAGAAGGATTACCTGGAGTTGAGCGACTTCGAAGTCACCATTGAATCCGACGGTATCGAAGGTGAGAAAAAAGCGCTGACCGGCGAGTATGATTTGTTGATCCTGGACGTTATGCTGCCAGGCAAAGATGGTTATGAGATCTGCCGCGAATTCCGTCAGAAATTTTTAGCGCCTGTTATTATGGTCTCTGCTAAAAAAGATGACATTGATAAGATTCACGGACTGGGACTTGGTGCTGATGATTATATGACCAAACCATTCAGTCCAAGCGAGCTGGTTGCCCGTGTAAAAGCACACTTGAACCGCTATGAATCCCTGATCGAACAGCAGACCGAAAAGAGTGATGACAGCGATCAGATCACAGTAGGGGATCTTCATATTGATAAGATTGCCCGCCGCGTATTTATCCGTGGCGAAGAAAAAACTTTTACTACCAAAGAATTTGACTTATTATACTTCCTTGCTAAAAATCCTAACCACGTTTTTTCCAAAGATGAATTGTTCCAGCGTATCTGGGGATTCACTTCGGTTGGTGATATTGCAACAGTCACGGTTCATATTAAAAAGATCCGTGAAAAGATTGAACTGGATTCCAGCAATCCGGAGTATATTGAGACGATCTGGGGATCCGGATATCGTTTCAAAAGTCATGATCACTAATTTCAATATCAGGAGGTTATCATGAACACAAAAAAAAGATTACATACATATAGTTTTATTCTTCTTATGGCTATATGTACTATTTTTGCTGTGCCTGCACACATTTCCGCTGACAGCACAACATATCAGACCAGTGCTTCCATCAACCGAAGTGCCGGTACATACAGTTACACAGTAAAAGGGATCGATACCACAGCGACTTCATCCCTTACTCTGCAGGTAACTTCAAAAACAACCAAAAAAGTTGTCTACACAAAGGATATTACATTAGACAGTACCAACTGTGTTGACGGTACATACAATGGCAGCTTCTCATTGAACGATGTAAAAAATACATTCGATCAGTACTCCGCTGCTGTTAAGATCGGTGATACAACATTATCCCTGACGGATTGTGATTTTTCCATTCACAAAAGCAACATTCAGTTGGCAGTAGCAGGTACGGACAGTGCTTCTTCCCGAAATGTTACGATGACATCCAAAGAAGCTTCCGGTGGCGTTTTAGTTCCTGGTAAAAACAATCAGGTCGCTATTTACGCATGGCCATCCAACACAGCTGAGACTTCTGCTGTTGAAATTGGTGCAAAACAGTCCGTTGCCGGTTCCAGCCTGTCATGGACATGCGATGTTAGCAAAGCAGGAAAAGCTTATGGCAAATGGAATGTTAAACTTATTTTGATCAGCAACAGTACGACAACGACGTTAGCTTCATCCTCTTATAATGTAGCTCCATCCGTCACTACCTTTGCAACAAAGAAGACAAAAGCTTTAGAGAAGAAAAAATCATTTTCGATCAACATTTCCGGTCTGAAAAATACCTATGGTGTTTCGAAAGTTGCTTTTGAAATCTACAACTCCAAAGGGGTTAAGGTCACTACGATCACCGGTACGAAGAAAAATACAAGTGGTTCCCAGATCACGGCAACTGTTACCATGAAGAAGCTCAAATACGCTTTAGACAACTACACGATCAAAGCTGTATTGACCGATTCCAATGGCAGCGTTCAGACTTTATCACAGACTGCTTCTGCAAACCAGCACGTTCAGAAAGGTTCTTTCTCTGTTACAAAGAAGTCAAACGCAACCTGTAAATACAAGTTATCCAATGTCTATGTTCCTGGTTACTTTAAAAATGTTACCGTTACGATCTATCAGGTAAAAGGCAAAAAAACAAAAAAACTTGGTTCCTACAAAGCAAAAGCATCTTCCAACAAGAAAAACTATACACTTACCGCAAGCAACACAACAACCGGTAAATACAAAGTTAAAGTATACGGTACAACAACCTGGAAAAAGAAAATTTTACTTCATACAGAATCCTTTACCTTAAAGAAAAAACATATGGGTAAAAACGGCTGGTATTATGAAAAATACAGAGGTAAAAAATACAAATTCTACTATGTAAACAATGTCAAACAAACCGATCTGACAAAGGTACTCAAACTCAAGAAAAGCTCATCCTCTAACACAAACAACTTCTATATTGAAGTCAACCGGGCTGCTTGTGTTGTTACCATTTATATGAAGAATGATGAAACCGGAAAATACGATATTCCAGTTAAAACCTGTACAGTTTCCGTAGGTCGTGACACCAGCACAGTTGCCGGTTCCGGCGGACTTCATGTACATTCTTCTTACACACCGATTGGTACTTATTCCATTTGTACCAATGGACAGAGTGTTAAATACACACTTAAACCGATGAATGAGCCAGACGGAAGTGTCGTTTATGCCAGATGGGCAACACATATTGTTGGAAACGTATATTTCCATGCCATTGCGGTTGGTTCACAATCACACTACGCATTGTCCTCTTACACCTATAGCCGTCTCGGTTATGCTGTATCGGCTGGATGTATCCGGATGACGGTAGCAGATGCAAAATGGATTTATGATTATGCCTCAACCGGTTCTACCGTAAAAATCGTAAAAGGCAATCGCAAATATCCAGGTCCTCTTGGTAAACTTCCGATCATCAAGAGCCGTGTAAACTATGACCCTACAGATCCAGCTGTACCTCTTTCCAGAAAAAAAGCCGATTATAAAGCAAAACGAATCAGTGGCTATATAAAAAAAGATGGTACAAAAGTAGGATGCTAAACGAATAATAATTCAGATTACAACAAAACGCCTGAATGACTTCAGGCGTTTTGTTTTTTTATTCTTTGTGACCACCGATCTGCCGGTTGCGGTCTCTTGCTGTTGCTCCCTCTTGAAAATTGGTTCCCTTTAATATGGCATTTTTCCCATATCGTTTTTTTATGCTGAGTACTGCTTTCTGCAATTCTTTTTCTTTCTTTTCCTTTTCTTCTATTTCCTTATTCTTTTCATCAAATTGCCCCAGATCCAGAAGATTCATCTGCTGATATGTTTGTGTATCCTTTTTCATACCTTCTTTCTGCAAATGACAGGCATTGATCGTAATTCTTCTTACCAAAAGATCTGGATTCATGATCCGGTCATACAATTCAAGTACCGCTCTCATAATGATTTTTTCGGATGACGTATGCTTACAAAGGTTTGTTGTTCCATGTGCATGCTTCGGGATCTTCCGGTTGTATCGGTCCGTTACAATTTCGCCGTGATAGTTCTTTTTGATCTTCTCGTTGGTCAGATTTTCTATATCATATCCGATTGTCAACACGATCTGATCCGTTTCAATGCATTTATCCACAAGATCAAGAATTAGATTGTCCGTCATCTCCTGAACAATAATTCTTGCTTTTGCTGCATCATACGGACAGTGCAGCACCTGTCCGGTACTGATCGAGCTGCTCATCGGTACATAATTTTTTATATCCTGCATCGTACAAGGCTCATATCCCCAGGCATGATCGATCAGAAGTTCCGCATTGACACCAAATAATTCAAATAACAGATCTTCATTGTAAAAGTCTTCCTCTTTTCCAAGAGAACATCTTGCCACGTCTCCCATCGTATTCATGCCATACTTTTTCAGCTTTGTCGCATATCCTTTTCCTATGCGCCAAAAGTCGGTGATCGGTGTGTGGTTCCACAATAACTGTTTGTAACTCATTTCATCAAGTTCTGCAATACGGGCTCCATTTTCATTTGGTTCCACATGCTTGGCAACAATATCCATCGCAATCTTTGCCAGATACAAATTTGTTCCAATGCCGGCGGTTGCAGTAATTCCTGTCGTTTCATACACATCTTTGATCATAACTTCTGCCAGCTGTCTCGGCGTCATATCATATGTCTTTAAATACGCCGTTACATCGAAAAAAACCTCATCAATGGAATACACCTGCATATCCTCATGAGCAATATATTTCAGATATACATCGTAAATCCGTGTACTGTACTCCATATATAAAGCCATTCGTGGTGGCGCAATAATATAATCGAGCGCCAGCTCTTTATTTTCTTTCAATTCATCATCAAATACAGAGCTTCTCTCAAACGTATTCTTTTTTGCATTCAAACGACGAAGAGCATTTACTTCTTTTACTTTCTCTACCACTTGAAACAATCTGGCTCTGCCGGATATCCCATAAGATTTCAAAGAGGGAGACACTGCCAGACAGATCGTCTTTTCCGTTCGACCGGAATCGGCAACAACAAGATTGGTATTCAAAGGATCCAGGCTGCGTTCAATACATTCCACTGAAGCATAAAAGCTTTTCAGATCAATACAAATATAATTATGATTTTTTTCCTGCATAATGCCCTCCTCTCTTTATGTATTTATACCACATTTTAAAGCCATTCGCAAAGCAATTCCATTGACAAATTACACCAGCTTTCCTATAATGAAGAGAGTATTGTTTTTACAAAATTTAGTTTAAAGGAGTTACATGATGACGGTATATGATGAATTAGTTGCCCGCGGATTGATCGCGCAGGTGACCGATGAAGAAGAAATTAAAGAATTGATAAATACAGGTAAAGCAACTTTCTATATCGGCTTTGACCCTACAGCAGACAGTCTTCATGTTGGACATTTTATGGCTCTTTGTCTGATGAAACGTCTTCAGATGGCCGGCAATAAACCGATCGCCCTCATTGGTGGCGGTACTGCTATGATCGGTGATCCTTCCGGACGTACCGATATGCGCCAGATGATGACACAGGAGACGATCCAGCACAATTGCGATTGTTTTAAAGAACAAATGAGCAAATTCATCGATTTTTCTGATGACAAAGCTTTGATGGTAAACAACGCTGACTGGCTTTTAGGTTTGAACTACGTTGAATTGTTGCGTGATGTCGGTGCACACTTCAGTGTAAACCGTATGCTTACAGCAGAGTGCTACAAACAGCGTATGGAAAAAGGTCTTAGCTTTTTAGAGTTCAATTACATGATCATGCAGAGTTATGACTTTATGGCTCTTTATGAAAAATACGGCTGCAACCTGCAGTTTGGCGGTGATGACCAATGGAGCAACATGCTTGGCGGTACTGAACTGATCCGTCGTAAATTAGGTAAAGATGCTTATGCTATGACCATCAATCTTCTTTTAAATTCCGAAGGTAAAAAGATGGGCAAAACACAAAAAGGTGCTGTCTGGTTAGATCCTAAGAAGACAACTCCTTTTGAATTCTTCCAGTACTGGAGAAATGTTGATGATTCCGATGTCATCAAATGTATTAAAATGCTTACTTTCCTTCCATTGGAAGAGATTGAGAAGATGGAAAGCTGGGAAGGCAGTCAGTTGAACCAGGCAAAAGAGATTTTAGCATTTGAGCTGACAAAATTAGTCCATGGAGAAGAAGAAGCGGACAAAGCATTGAAAGCAGCAAAAGAATTATTCTCCAGCGGAAATGCTGCCAACATGCCAACCGTACAATTATCTGACGATGATTTTGAGGACAATACGATCGGTATCCTGAATCTTCTTTCCAAATCAGGATTAGTACCATCCAACTCGGAAGCTCGTCGTGCAGTACAGCAGGGCGGTGTCAGTGTAGACGGAGAAAAGGTTACGGATATTCATACAACATTTACAAAAGATACTTTCGATGGCGATGGCGTCGTTTTGAAAAAGGGTAAAAAGAACTTCAAAAAGATTACACTTTAATCTATCGGATTTTCCAATTTATCAACAAAAAAATGGACTTTGTGGATATCTTCACAAAGTCCGTTTTTTTTATCTTTTGCGGTAATAGATGCCGCCCTGATTATCTTTACCTCTTCTCCTTGTCCTCTTATATCGGTTTCTCCGTATTCTTTGATCTCTTTCCGACTTAATGTAGTTGAAAAGATAGAATACTGCAAACAGGACAACAACAATCAAAATCACGATCAGCGAAATCTTCTTCCAATTTACTTTTGGTTTACTTGCCTTCTCAACGGCATCATCATACCATTTTGATATATCTACGCTATCATTCAAAGTGCTAAGATTCGGTTTTTCGTAGTAAATATTGGATCCACCGACCTCACTGCCTTTGTATGTATAAGTAATCTTTCCGATCACCTTTCTTCCATCTTCGGATGTCTGTGGCTCATCATAGTACTGAACACTTCTCTCCGCCTGATCCAACGAAACACCTTTTTTCAAAATAACACCTGCTGATTCATCCACCGATACCGGGCTTGTTGCTTTATTGTAATAGGCATTGAATGAAGTAAATAAATAATCCTTATTGATCAGTTCTTTTGCTTCATTGGAAACATCATAATGTTTGTAATTGTTAAATCCATAATTCAACAACTTGGTCGAATCGGTATACTCATTTGGTTCTGTCCATGGATTTTCCGCTCTCATAACAACAGAAACCAATGTCATTCCATCTTTCTTACCAAAGGTAACCAATGTATAACGGCATTTCGATGTATATCCTGTTTTTCCTCCTACACAGTATTTATATTCATACTGTGGAAATGATGAATTCGCTAACAACATTCCATGATGGTTATGAAGATAATGTCCGTTTTTCGCTTTGTTGGTAGGTCCGATCTGATATTTTTTTGTTCCAGTGATCTCTGCAAAGACCGGATTTTTGTACGCTGCTCTTGCAATGATCGCCATATCATGTGCTGTTGTATAATGGTCTTCCATCCATAGTCCATTTGTATTTGCAAAATGTGTACCTGTGCAGCCCAGTTCTTTTGCTTTTTCATTCATCATAGCAACATAGTTTTCTATGCTTCCTGCGATATGTTCCGCAACACCATTACAACATTCATTTGCAGACATAAGCATGATCGCATATAAACTGTCTTTCATCGACAATTTTTCGCCTGCTTTGACTTCAATGTTGGATGCTCCACTCTCCAGCTGCAATGCACGACTCGAATACGTAACCGTCTCCGACATCGTTGAATTTTCCAGCGCCACTAAGGTAGTAAGGATCTTTGTGATACTGGCAGGATACTGCTTCTTGTCCATATTCTTTTCATATAATATAGCGCCGGAATCTACATCCATAAGAATTGCCGAATCTGCCGACAAATTCATCTGTTTGGCCTGCGTTTGTGGTATCTTGATTCCCAGCACGCCTACTATCAATGCCAAAAATAAAATTCCATATAGGGATTTCTTCATCTTTTTACCTCCAATCATTGCGAAGACTCTCCTCTTATATCATACACGATTTACGCTAATTTTCCAATTACTATTTATTTTTATTTTTTCGTATGTTAGAATGAACGGGTATCATTTTTAGTTATTAAATATTATGGAGGCAATATGCGCTTACGAAATGTAAAAGGTTCCAAAGAGTTTATTGAAAACAGCCCTTTTGTGATCAATGATCCGGAGCAGTACAAGGGCAGATGGAACGAACTATTTAAAAACGACAATCCCATTCATATAGAGATTGGTATGGGAAAAGGGCAGTTTATCTTAGCTCTTGCTGAAAAGAATCCCAATATTAATTATATCGGAATCGAGATGTATTCAAGTGTATTATACCGTGCTCTTGAAAAAAGACAGGATACCGATTTGACAAATCTGTATTTTCTTCGATTTGATGCCAAAGAATTGCTGACAATTTTCGACAAAGGAGAAATTGACCGCATTTATTTGAATTTTTCAGATCCATGGCCAAAAGATCGTCATGCCAAAAGACGTCTGACGAGTGCAAATTTTTTACAACTCTATGATGTTGTGTTATCCCAGGATGGATGGATCCAGTTTAAAACAGACAATCGTCCTCTTTTCGATTTTTCTGTTGAAACCGTAAACGAATCTCCCCTCTGGCATATCGATGAATGTACTTACGATCTTCACAACAGTGAATTTGTAGAAGGAAATATCATGACTGAGTATGAAAGCAAATTTGTTTCACAGGGTGTTCCGATCTGTCGATTTGTTATCTCCCGCTAAAAAAACCCCTTTCTTTGAATCCAATATGACTTGCACCTATTGAAAAAGCAATCATATACTGATCAAAGAGGGGGTTTTTTATGTTCTGCCATATGAAACGAAAAATTGCATCTTTTTGTTATCAGAAAAAAATTGGAAAAGAGCTAAATAAAATAGCATGCTCTCTGGTTGAAATTCAAAAATTACTTGGAATTAAATAGCTGAATGCCCTTTTTGTTCAATTTCTTTTCAATAAACAGATTGAACAGATACACTAATACAGCGACTGCCGGCACTCCCAAAAACATGCCCATTACACCAAAATAGGCACCACCAACTGTAACTCCAAAGATAACCCACAATGGCTTAATTCCTGTCAGATCTCCTAAAATCTTCGGGCCAAGATACAATCCATCAAACTGCTGCAGGATCAAGATCATAACTGCAAAAATAAGAGACATTTTCGGATCAATAAACAAATAGATCAATACACCGGGAACTGCTCCAAATATCGGACCAAAATACGGGATCATATTTGTCACACCTACGATAAGACTCATCAATAAAGGATATGGTAATCTCAAAATTGACATTACGATCAAACACAAAATGCCAATGATCAGCGAATCGATTGCCTTTCCAAATAAAAATCCATTGAAAATATGATTACATTCCAATAGTGTATTCCAAGCACCTTCTGCACGATGTTTTGGCGCAAGCGCATATACGATCCGTTTCAATCCTCTTGCCAGGCGTTTGTTGTCTAACACAATATAAATAGAAATAACAAGGCCGATCAAAAAGTTATAAACAACCGAAAAAACAGAAGAAGAAAACTTATAAACGTATGGAACAATACTTGTACTAAGCTTGTCATAATCAAACATAGAAAACAGATTATTCTTTATATAATCCATAATATTTCCCAGCCGGATAAATGGAATCTCACTGTTTAATTTATCTTTGTTGCTGTCTAGATATGTATAACCAGTCGTAACGGAATTTCCCATTTCTTTCACACTGTCTTTGATCTGTGGAGAAATGTAAACAATGATCAAAATAATAACCCCTACAATAATACTGTAGGCTATCAATACAGCAACTGCTCTTTTTACACGCAGCCATCTTCCTGGCTTGATCTTGTTGAAAAGTGTCTGAAATGTTGTGACCAGCGGATTGATCAGATAATACACTAAAAATCCGATCACAAACGGCATGATCACTTCAATCAATCGTCCTACAAACTGCATCGTAGTTCCAAAATTCACGATCAACATAATAATGATCGTACAAATAGCTACCAATCCCACAATATATCCGGAATTAGATATAATGTTTTTTAACACTTCTCGATACTTGTTATTGTTGTTTCCCATCTTATACTCTCCTGAAAATTTTTGTAATATTTTGAAATAAATGCTTGCTTTTTTTTCTTTTGTGTTATATAATATTTCTTGCGTGAAAAACTTAAGCGCCATTAGCTCAGTTGGTAGAGCACCTGACTCTTAATCAGGGTGTCTGGGGTTCGAACCCCCAATGGCGTACTCCCGAGTCCTTGTTTGGCAGACCTGCAACTGCTGGGTGAGGGCTTTTTATTTTGTCTTTTTTTAAAAGCAAGTGTTTTATATCACTTGCTTTTTTGCTTCTTCCAAGGACTGGCACTCTTCTTCTGATAAGGTCACAAAAGTTTCTCCGCCTTTTACTTCCTTAATATAAGTATAACATCCCTCACTATTGCTGTGCATTGAGTTCAGTATAAAGCCATCATTATCTTTTGTCAATAATGTAAGTACAAAACTCAATGTTCCACCAATTTCTTTGAAAGCATCATATTTTACAATGCCCACTTTTTGATATGTTTTAAGCATATTTACATCAAGATTGTCCAAATGTTTCTCAATATCATCAATCTTATCATTAATGTAATCCATATTCTGAAATTTCTTTTCGAATGACTTCTCAAGCGTTTTTCCATCCTGACCATCCATAAATATCTCATATCGACGTTTTAAATTGCTATTTTTCACAAATAACACTATCGTCATCACAAATAATACTATGATAAGAACCAGTGATACCAATAAGAGAAGGTCCACATCCAGCCCAAAATCTGCAAATTTAAACATTTTGTATCCTCCATTCAAACATATGTTCTATTTTATTTAAAGTATGCGGTTATTTTTTCCAACTCATCAATGGAATAATAGTCAATTTCTATTTTTCCTTGATTTTCTGATTTGCGATTGATTTTTACTTTTGTTCCAATCGTCTGTTTTAACTGTTCTTCTAAATCCTGATAAATTGCCTGATTTTCCAGCTTTTTCTTTTTAGGCTTTTCCACTGGATTATTGATCATTTTGACAAGCTTTTCGGTATCTCTTACACTAAGTTTGTTATCTACCACCTTGCATGCAGCCTTATATTGCTCTTCTTTGTCTTCAATTCCAAGCAAAGTTCTTGCATGTCCGCTCGATAACTTCTCTTCTACCAACATATCCAGGATTCGATCATCCAATTTCAACAATCGAAGAGAATTTGTTACCGCGGTACGACTTTTGGATACCTTTTCTGCAACTTCTTCCTGTTTCAAATTGTATTCTTTAATAAGTCCCTGATATGCCTTTGCTTCTTCAACCGGATTGAGATCTTCTCGCTGAATATTTTCAATCAAAGCAACTTCCATGATCTCTTGCGGGGAATATTCCTTGATTACAACAGGAACTTCCTTTAAACCAGCCATTTTAGCTGCTCTCCAACGCCGCTCTCCGGCTATGATCTCATAATAATCATCCTGCTTTGTTACAACAAGTGGCTGAACAATTCCATGTAATTTAATTGACTCACTTAATTCTTGTAAAGCCTCTTCATTAAAGAATTTACGAGGCTGTTTTTTATTTGGCTCAACATCATTGATTTTTAAAATTCGTTCTCCTGATGTATTTGTCTCTGTTTTTTCTACTTTGACAGTAGATTTCGGTGTTTTTGGAATCATGGCATCCAATCCTTTTCCTAATCCCTTTTTGCTTGCTGCCATTATGCTTTACTCCTTTCAATTACTTCTTTTGCTAACGCCATATATGCTTTTGCACCGGTAGAACGGTTATCATACTGTGTTATTGGTAGACCATGACTTGGCGCCTCTGCCAGACGAACCCCTCGCGGAATAATAGTATCATAAATGGTCTGGTTTAAGTTATTTCTTACATTTTCAATAACCTGCATAGACAAATTTGTTCTTCCATCATACATAGTAAATACAACTCCATTGATTTCCAATTTTGGATTCAAACGGTCTTTTACCAGACTGATCGTATAGATCAACTGACTCAATCCTTCCAATGCGTAATATTCACATTGAATTGGAACCAATACGGAATCTGCTGTTGTCATAGCATTGATTGTCAACGTATTCAACGATGGTGGACAATCAATAATGATAAAATCATACTCATCTCTTACTTCATCTATAATTTCTTTGAGAATATAATTTCTATCATCCATATCCATGGTTTCAATTTCAATACCAGCCAGGTTTACATTAGAAGCCAATACATCAAGATTTTCAAAAACATCCTTTTGAACGCACTCGTTAAATGTATTTTCTCCGATCATAAGCTGATAAACGGTCGTATCTAATTCATCTTTTTCTATTCCCAGACCACTGGATGTATTTCCCTGTGGATCCATATCGATGACTAAAACCTTTTTTCCCTGTTCTGCTAATGCTGCGGCCAAGTTGATTGTTGTTGTCGTTTTACCAACGCCACCCTTTTGATTAGCAATTACCATTGTTTCACTCATATATTTCCTCCTTACTCGGTAAAGATGCATAAAATATTATAACACGGACTGTATCTGTTTTCTATCCCTTTTCATATAAATGTTTCACGTGAAACATTTATAATGGTTTCTTTTTGGGTTTACCTGCTTTTCTTGGATATTTTTTATCGGTCTCCATTGTATTTTTTATAAACACTAGGTAACGATTTTCTTCTTCTGTTCTTAATTTAAAATGTTTCACGTGAAACAATTCTGCACCTAATACACTCATAGCATTTTCAGCATGTTGGATTTCCTCTTCATATTTCTTTGCTTTATATGAAACAAAATATCCATTTACTTTCACAAAAGGAATACAATATTCCAAAAGTAAAGGTAATTCAGCTACCGCACGTGAAACCACAAAATCATATTGATTTCTATATTGAGGATCCTGTCCCAAGTCTTCCGCTCTTCCATGTATCAATGTTACATTTTTGATATTGCATTGATCTACTACCTTTTCCAGAAAGTCAATTCTCTTTCTTAATGAATCAACTAATGTAAATTGATAATCCGGTAATAAAATAGCTAATACCATTCCCGGAAATCCAGCTCCTGTTCCTAAGTCCAAAATAGAAGCAGAATTTGTACTTTTTACAATATCTGTATTTAAGAATAATGCTGAATCAATGAAATGTTTCCATATCACTTCCTGATATTCCGTAATTGCAGTCAAATTAATACGATCATTCCATTCAACCAGTAATTCATAATATGTTTGAAATTGTTTTTCCTGCAAATCTGAAATCAAAATACCATTCTTTTCAAATATTTCTTTCATAAAATCCTCTTTCATTTTCTTTCGATATTTTATTTTGTTCTATTGTACTGTTCCAAATAAACAAGAAGTACTGAAATATCCGAAGGGGAAACTCCGCTAATTCGCGCTGCCTGTCCCACCGACTCCGGACGAATATCATTTAATTTCTGAATTGCTTCTAATCGCAGGCTTCCAATATCATTGTAATCAATATCCGATGGAATCTTTTTCTTTTCCAACTTATGAAATTGTTCGACCTGTTTTTCCTGTCTCTTGATATAGCCTTCATATTTCAAATTGATATTTACCTGATCTTTGACATCTTCCGGTAGATCAGAACGTTTTTCATCCAAAGGCTTTAAAATTTCATAGGACAACTCTGGACGTTTGATCAGCTCTGCCATACAAATTCCACTTACCAGGCGTGTGCTGTGATATTCATCTAACAGAGTTTGAACTTTTTCTGTATTTCCGACAAATGTATTTGATACACGCTCAATTTCTTTTTCTACTAATTTGTATTTATTTACAAACTTATCATATCTTTCCTGTGAAATAAGACCTATTTCATATCCAATTTTAGTAAGTCTCTGATCTGCATTGTCCTGTCGAAGCAATAAGCGATACTCTGCTCTTGAAGTCATCATGCGATATGGTTCATTAGTACCTTTTGTAACCAGATCATCAATCAGCACTCCAATATATCCCTGGCTTCGATCAATAATAACTGGTTCCTTTTTCTGCAGTTTTCTTGCGCCATTGATTCCGGCGATCAATCCCTGTGCTGCAGCTTCTTCATAACCGGAACTTCCATTTGCCTGTCCGGCACTGAACAGACCAGCCACTTTTTTCAGCTCCAAAGAAGGATATAATTCTAACGAATTGATACAATCGTATTCGATTGCATAAGCATTTCTTACAATTTTAGCGTGTTCCAGACCGGCAACACTCTGATACATTTCTTTCTGCACATCTTCCGGTAAGGAACTGGACATACCGCCAATATACATTTCATTTGTATATTCTCCTTCCGGCTCAATAAATACCTGATGACGATTTTTGTCCGCAAAACGAACCACTTTGTCCTCAATAGAAGGGCAATATCTAGGTCCTGTTCCCTGAATATATCCTGAATATAACGGAGACCGATCCAGATTTTTCCGAATAATCTCATGAGTTTTCTCATTTGTATAGGTGAGCCAGCACTTTACCTGTTCTCGTTTTATATCTTCTTCTGTGTTTGTAAATGAAAACGGCGTAACTTTTTCATCGCCATACTGTGGTTCCATCTTAGAAAAATCAATCGAGTTTCCATCAATTCGAGCAGGAGTACCTGTCTTAAATCGTCTCAATTCAATACCTAGTTTTTCCAAAGAATCCGAAAGATAATTTGCTGACTGCAATCCATTTGGACCAGTATAAGAAGAAATATTTCCGGTAATACAACGGGATTTCAGATATGTACCCGTACATAATATACATACTTTGCAGCGATAAATAGCACCAGTATAAGTTTTAACACCTGCCACTTTTCCATCTTCAACTAAAATTTCTGTCACTTCACCACTGCGAATCGTAAGATGTTCTGTATTTTCCAAAATATTTCTCATCGACTGGCTATAAGCTTTTTTGTCCGCCTGTGCCCGCAGCGAATGCACAGCAGGGCCTTTTGACTTATTTAACATCTTAGATTGGATATATGTGCGGTCGATATTTTTTCCCATTTCGCCGCCCAGTGCATCGATTTCGCGAACCAAATGTCCTTTTGACGTTCCTCCTACATTCGGATTACACGGCATAAGGGCAATACTATCTACACTTACGGTAAACATAATTGTTTCAAAACCAAGTCGTGCCAATGCTAACGATGCTTCACATCCGGCATGACCTGCTCCAACTACTACTGCATCATATTGTTCTTCTAAAATTTTCTCACTCATAAATATCCTCCGTTATTTACCCATGCAAAAATCTTTAAAAATCTTATCTACAATGTCATCTTCTATCGTCTCACCAATGATTTTTCCCAATGATTCATATATATTGGTAAGATCAATTGTATAAAAATCTTCCGGCATTCCACATTCTACACTGTTTTTTAACTGTAATAAGCTGTTTTTTGCCTCTAAAAGTGCCTCTTTTTGACGAATATTTGTTATATAAATTTCATCATCATATGAGATCTTATCATCTAAAAACAATTCGTGGATATATGTTTCCAATTCTTCGATACCAAATCCCGTAGAAGCAGAAAATTTCATAACCTTTTTGTTTTCGCTATATGGAATTTCTTCCTCATTCAATTGATGGATCAGATCATCCTTATTTAGCAAAATTACTCCTGCTTTATCCTTAATTTCTTTTAAAACGAAAATATCTTCTTCTTCAAGTTTTTTGCTTATATCTAAAATGCAGATCACAAAATCAGCTTTTTGAATAGATTTCTTTGCTTTTTCAATTCCAATTTTTTCAACTTCATCTTCTGTATTTCGTATTCCCGCCGTATCAATAAATCGCAGTAAAGTAGAACCAATCCGCATTTCCTCTTCCAATGTATCCCTTGTCGTTCCGGGAATATTAGTAACGATTGCTCTATCATCCCTCAACATACAATTTAAAAAGGATGATTTACCTACGTTTGGTTTGCCAACGATCGCTGTTTGAATTCCCTCTTTGATCATACGGCCATTTTGACTATTTTCAATTAAATGATCAATTTCTTTTTCTAATAAGAACATATGTTCTTGTATTGTAACTTCAAATCCATCCATTGAAATATGTTCCGGATCATCCAATGCAGCCTCCAGAAAAGCAATATCTGTCAGAACAATTTCTCTTAAATGTACGATTTTTTCTTTTACACTTCCTCGAAGCTGATTTAGAGAATTTTTCAACGCCAATTTACTTTTGGAAGAGATAACATCCATTACAGATTCTGCCTGGGAAAGATCAATTCTTCCATTCAAAAATGCACGTTTCGTAAATTCTCCAGGTTCTGCCATTCTTGCTCCCACTCGGATCAATAGTTCCAAAATCCACTGACAGATCATGTGTCCGCCATGACACTGAATTTCTACAACATCTTCTGCTGTAAAACTTTTTGGTCCTTTCATTAATAAGACCAATACTTCATCTAATACACTTTTATTTTCATCTATAATAAAACCATAATGTATTGTATGGCTTTCTTTCGTTTCCAAATCAATGTTTTCATTTTTACTATTTAAAAAAATACTGCTTACAATTTTGATTGACTGACTGCCACTCACCCGGATCACGCTGACACTTCCATCCTTTGATGAAGAAGCAATGGCAGCAATCGTATCCTGATAGATCATATATCTGATTCTCCTATTATGATATAAATTTCCACATACATGTAAAGAAAAGGCTGAATCTATCACTTAAGATCCAGCCTTTCACACTAAATACTTACTTACTCATTTCCTCTATTATTAGAATATCTTTTTCTATTATCGCGGGAATAATTGTTTCTACGACGATAATTATTTCTTCTAGGTAATTCGGAAGCAAATTCTTTATTCAATGTAACTACTACTTTACGATGAGGTTCTTCGCCTTCGCTGTGAGTATCTACATATTTGTCATCCTGCAATGCTGCATGAATGATTCTTCTTTCATAAGGATTCATCGGCTCAAGAAAAGCAGGTCTTCCTGTTTTCTTTACCTTTGAAGCTACATTCTTTGCAAGATTTTCAATTGTTTCTTTTCTTCTCTGACGATAATTTTCCGTATCAATCTTAATCTTTACATATTCTTCTGTTTTTTTGTTTGCTACTAAAGAAGTAAGATACTGCAAAGAATCAAGAGTCTGTCCACGTTTACCGATCAACATTCCCATATCATCGCCTTTCAGCTCAATGTTGATCTGACTGTTTTCTTCGTCATAATCTAACACAATTTCTACTACAAGATTCATAGCAGTAAATGTTTTATTCAAGAAGTTCTTTACTACATCTGTAATACTTTCTTTTTTACGAACACGGATTTTTGCCGGTTTACTAAAAAGCCCCAATAAACCATTTTTTTCTTCTTCAATTACTTCATATTCAATCTGATCACTGCTTGTCTCTAATTGAATCAAAGCATTTGTCAAAGCTTCATCTGCTGTTTTTGCAGTAAACTCTTTCCATTCTTCCATTCCAATTTCCTCCTGTTTCTGATGAAACTCATAACCGCTTCATCTATTTATCCTTCTCACTTTTACCGGAAAGCATATTTGCATAACCAGAAATGCTGCCTGGCTTTACATCTTTGTTAGCATAAAAATCCTTTTTGGAATTGCTGCCTGCAGATGTATTCTCGGCTTTATTCTGATAGGAAGAAGCTGATTTGATAGAAGATGTTTTCGTTTTCGCATACTCTTCCATCTGACGGTTTCTTTCCTGCAGTTTAGCACCTTTCTTTGCTGCTTTTTCTTTATTTTTTTCAATCAATTCATCCATATCAATGTTATCGATAGAACGATTGATCAGTATACACTGAACGATTCGGAATAAACTACCTGTGATCCAGTATAAACCAATACCTATATTCAGACTTAAACAGAAAAATCCTGACATAATAGGCATAAAATAGTTCATTGTCTTCATGGACTGAGCCATAGAATCCATCTGATCATTTCCATTGCTTGGCGTATCCTGTCCAGCCTGCATCAATTTCGTATTGATAAACTGCAGCACCATTGCCAAAATAGGAATAATAAAAGCGATCCATCCATAAGGATGATCCGGACTTTTAAATAACTGCATTGGACTGCTGTTGACATCAAGTCCAAGGAACATATTTGCTCCTGTCTGTTTCAAATGAGGAACATAAGTCTCAATGTTGTACATGACACGATACAAACACCACAAAATTGGGAATGTGATCAGTAAAGGCAAACATCCACCAAAAGGACTGATTCCATATTTGGCATATAAACTCTGTGTTTCTTCATTCATCTTCATCTGAGATGCCTGATCTTTTTTACCTTTATACTTTTCCTGAATCTTCTTTACTTCAGGATTGATCTTGTTCATCATACGGGCAGACTTCTGCTGCTTTGCATTCAAAGGATACATCAGAATATAAATTACCAATGTAAGCAGAACAATACAAAGTCCGGTATTATGAACATGGGCAACTTTAAATACACACCAGTCAATGCCCGTCAAAATCCAACCAAAAATACTGTATAACCAATTAAACAAGTTTCTTTCCTCCCGTTATCACGGTACAGGATCATAGCCACCTTTATGAAATGGGTGGCATCTCAATATTCTTTTTGTAGCCAAAAAACCACCCTTTGCAACACCATATTTTCCGATTGCCTGTATGGCATAATCAGAGCAACATGGATAATAGATACAACAAGGTGTTCTTTTTAAAGGCGATATAAACTTTTGATATATGTGTAACACTGCCAAAAATATTCTTTTCAAACAATCACATCACTTCAATAATCTATGCAACCCTAACAAATGAATTACTGCACCGTCAACATCTTCAAATTTTTTTTCTTTTACACCGGGTCTGGCAATAATGATAATTCGATTGCCTTCTTTTACAAGTGCGTCATTCTTACGAACGGATTCTCTTAATAATCTGGTAATGTGATGACGCACGACACTGTTACCAACTTTTTTACTTACAGAAAAGCCATAACGATTGGGACCACTCTCCCCTGTCACTACATACATGACCAGATACTTATTTGCTTTTGATTTACCTGTTTTATAAACCTTTTGAAATTCAGGATTTTTCCCTAATTTTTCAAACAATGCTTTTTCCTCACTATAGATGCAGAGAAGAAAAGGCCACAAAATGCGACCTTATGCAGATAATTTCTTTCTTCCCTTTGCTCTTCTCTTAGCAAGTACCTTTCTTCCGTTTGCAGTACTCATTCTTTTACGGAAACCATGAACTTTAGATCTCTGTCTTTTTTTAGGCTGAAATGTCATTTTCATTTGCATACACCTCCTTCTATCTTCATTTAATTAATATCGAAATCCGTATCAAGCCTCATTATATTATCTATTCTTACATTAGTCAAGAAAATATTAGAAATTATCAACATTTTTCCTTATTATAATGTGAATAAAAATTGATTTTATATACTTTTTGTAGTACAATTAAATTGTATGTTTTTAGCCATATTTTAATTTTAACATAGATAGGTAGGAAATTTGAATGAAAACGCAAATTAAGGACAAATGGAGCGAAATAATTACATATCTAAGGGATACATACCTTATCAATGGTGTCATATTTCGGACATGGATCGAACCACTGGAATTCTTCTCCTGTGAAAATGGAACTGTTATCATTTCCATCGATCAGGATAAGCAGGGAGATATCCTCAATCTCATTGATAAGAAATACCGTCTTCCACTCCAGATATCCATTGAAGTGATCACAGGTTTTGAAGTAAATGTCGTTTTTCAGTATAAAAATGACATTGAAAAAAAAGGAGTTTCTTCCTATATAAATGAGGATCAGATTTTTCAAAAGTATCCTTTCCTGAGTCGAGAACATTCTTTTGATAATTTTGTGGTAAGTGGAACCAATAATATAGCTTATGCAGCAGCTTTGGCAGTTGCTGAAAATCCACATGGTCAGGTTTACAATCCTCTTTTTCTTTATAGTGGACCAGGACTTGGCAAAACTCACCTGATGCATTCGATCGCACGTTACATCATTGAGAACAATCCTGAACTTCAAGTTCTTTATACCACAAGTGAAGATTTTACCAACAATGTAGTAGAAGCTATCCGTACCGGAAAGGTCGATGACACTGCTACTGCCAATATGCGAAAGAAATATCGTACTGTCGATGTTCTTTTGATCGATGATATTCAGTTTATTATTGGTAAACCAGGTACACAGGCTGAATTTTTCCATACATTCGAAGCCCTGTATCAATCCGGCAAGCAACTGGTTATCTCCAGTGATCGTCCACCAAATCAGATGGAAGAACTGGATATGCGTTATCGTTCCCGATTCAATTCCGGCATGACGATTGATATTCAGCCACCTGATTTCGAGACAAGTATGGCTATTTTGAAAAATAAGCAGGCAAACGACAAGACCAATGCACTGTCCGATGAAATATTGGAATACATTGCTTCCAACGTAAAATCAAACATTCGAGATCTGGAAGGTGCTTATAAGAAAGTTACCCTCTTTTCCCGTCTGGCAAAACCGGGAGAAGAAATCACATTGTCTGTTGCAGAGAATGCTTTAAAGGATTTTATATCACCGGATGAAGAAATTACGATCACAGCAGATTATATTATTGAAGTTGTGACCGATCATTTCCATTTGGACAAGGACTCTCTTCTCTCCGACAAGAAGACAAGAAATCTGACTTATCCAAGACAGATCTGTATGTACTTATGTGATGAATTGACAAATCTTACACAAACTGAAATCGCCACAAAGCTCCGTAGAAACAATCATACGACAGTTATCCACGGTGTCAACAAAATAAAAAAAGCACTTCTTGAGGATAATGAGCTGGTTGCAACCATCGATATTCTGAAAAAGAAGCTTACCCCTTGATAACTTTGTGGACAACCTGTTTATTTTGCGACATTTTATGTTGATATTTATATACCATCCAATTTTATTGCACAATGGTATCATTTTACAAACCTTGTTACCAACCGATTAGATTTAAGGGAAAGCCAGTATTTATCGATGCTCTGAGACTTACCAACATTTCCACAGCACCTATTACTACGATTACTACCTTATCCTTATATTTTATATTAAAGAAAAATTCAACTTAACTTATCCACTGAAAGGAGTTACCCACACTATGAAATTTACTTGTACCAAAAATAACTTTAACAATGGAATTAACATTGCACTGAAAGCAGTTCCAGGAAAGACTACAATGCCAATTCTTGAATGTGTAGTTATTGAAGCTAAGGATGAAAGTATTAAATTGACCACCAACGATATGCAGCTTGGTATTGAAACTAAAATTCCTGCTACTGTACAAGAAGAAGGTATCATCTTAGTAAATGCAAAAATGATTGCTGATATTGTAAGACGACTTCCGGATGAAGATGTGAATTTTGAAGTCGATGAAAACAACAATATCCTTTTATTCTGTGGTAAAGCAAAGTTCAATATTCCTGGTATTGATCATGAAGAATTTCCTATGCTGCCTCAGATTGAAGTGGAAAAGAAAATTGTGATTTCGCAATTCACTTTAAAAGAAATGATCCGTCAGACGATCTTCTCAATTTCTGATAATGAAAGTAACAAGATTCTTACTGGTGAGTTATTTGAGATCAATGGGGATGAATTTAAGATTGCATCACTCGATCTGGTTCGTGTATCGATCCGTAAGATCCAATTAAAAGAAAGCTACGATCACATTAAGGTTGTCATCCCTGGTAAAACATTAAATGAAATCAGCAAGATCCTTACCGGTGATATGGAAGACGAAGTTGTGATTTCTTTCTCGAAAAATCATGTTTTATTTGAGTTTGGAGAAACCATGGTTATCTCCCGTCTGATTGAAGGAAATTTTTATAATATTGAGCAGATGCTCAAAAATAACTATGAAACAAAAGTTAAAGTAAATAAGCAGGATTTATTTGGATGTATCGATCGTGCTACTCTTCTGCTCCGTGAGGCAGAAAAGAAACCGGTTATTCTTCACATCAAAGATAATGAGATTCAATTAGAGATGAATACCAAGATTGGATCGATGGATGAAGAAGTTAATGCAGAAAAAGAAGGAAAAGATATTACGATCGCATTCAATCCCAAATATATCATTGATGTATTAAAAGTAATTGATGACGAAGATGTGTATTTATATCTCTTCAATTCAAATGCACCATGCTTTATCAAAAATAATGAAGAGTCCTATATTTATTTGATTCTTCCGGTAAATATGAACTAGAAAGGAAGAAAGTTTTATGGAGCAGATAACGATTCATGATGAATATATCAAGCTGGGACAGGCGCTCAAATTGGCCGGACTGGTAGGCTCTGGTGTAGAAGCCAAAGTTTTGATCCAGGATGGGGAAGTTCTGGTCAATGGTGAAGTAGATACAAGAAGAGGAAAAAAATTATATCCGGGAGATGTTTTTGAATTTCACGGAATCAAGGTTGAGGTTGTTGGTTTATGATGATTCAGTCTTTGGAACTGAGCAATTTCAGAAATTATGAAAGAGCAAGTTTTCAGTTTCATCCCGGCACAAATGTCTTATACGGAGACAATGCGCAGGGAAAGACCAATGTGCTTGAGGCGATTTATGTAGGAGGAACTACAAAGTCTCATAAGGGCAGCAAAGACAGGGATATGATCAAATTTGACCAGAAAGAATCACATATCCGTTATTTCATCGAGAAAAAAAACAGGACATTTAAAGTTGAAATCCATATGAGGCGGGGCAGTTCAAAAGGAATTGCTGTGGATGGACTCCCGATCAAAAATTCCAATGAATTGCTTGGATTATCCAATATCGTATTTTTTTCGCCAGAGGATCTTGGAATTATCAATGATGGTCCGGAGCAAAGACGAAGATTTCTGGATATCGAACTTTGTCAGTTAAATAAAGCATATCTTTTTTATCTGACGCAATATAAAAAAGTTCTGAAACAGAGAAATGTTTTATTAAAACAGATTCAGGAAAAAAAGGCGGTTCGTGAAACACTCGAGATATGGAATCAGCAACTGGTAGATTATGGAAAAAAGATTATAGAGATCCGCACAGATTTTGTTGGTGAATTGAATGAGTTGATCAGGGTTCAGCATCAAAAGTTAACCGGAGGAAAAGAAGAGATCCAGCTGCAATATCATCCCAATTGTTCAAAAGATGATTTTGAACATCAGATTTTTTTGGCAGAGGATCGAGATGTATTTGGTGGAACGACGACAGTGGGACCTCATAGAGATGATATGGCGTTTATGTCGGGAACGATTGATTTTAGAAAATATGGTTCTCAAGGACAGAAACGAACGGCAGCTTTATCCTTAAAGATGGCTGAGATTAACATTGTTGAAAGAATTATAGGTGAAAAACCGATTTTATTATTAGATGATGTTTTGTCAGAGTTAGATCGGAATCGCCAAAATTATTTATTAGAAAATATAAAAGGAATTCAAACAATTATTACTTGTACCGGTTTGGAAGAATTCATTGAAAGTGGAATCAATATAGACCGAACATTTGAAATAATAAAAGGAACTTCAAAACAGAATTCATAAGTTTTAAACGGAGGTTTTCCAAATGGAAAAGGAAAAAGAAGTAGCATATGGGGCCGATCAGATTCAGATATTAGAGGGACTGGAAGCGGTTCGGAAAAGACCTGGAATGTATATTGGAAGTACATCGGAGAGAGGACTTCATCATTTGGTATACGAAATCGTAGATAACGCCATTGATGAAGCTTTAGCTGGTTATTGTAATGAAATTGAGGTGTTTATCAATAAAGATAATTCGATCACAGTTATTGATAATGGACGAGGTATCCCGGTAGGCATCAACAAAAAAGCCGGCTTGCCGGCAGTAGAAGTTGTTTTTACTGTTTTACATGCCGGTGGAAAGTTTGGTGGTGGAGGATACAAAGTATCCGGTGGTCTTCATGGAGTAGGTGCCTCTGTCGTAAATGCGTTGTCAAACTGGCTGGAAGTTGAAATCTGCAAAGATGGCAAGAAATATATGCAGCGTTATGAAAAAGGAAAAACGATGTTTCCATTAAAGGAGATTGGCGTTACGGATAAAAGAGGAACCAAGGTTACATTTCTCCCGGATGAGACAATCTTTACAGAGACAACGGTATACAGTTTCAAGATTTTGAAGAATCGTCTTCGTGAGATGGCATTTTTAACAAAAGGAATCAAAATTACGCTGACCGATATGAGAGAGGAAAAGCCATATACGGAAGTGTATCATTATGAGGGCGGTATTAAAGAATATGTTCAATATCTGAACAAAAATAAAGACCCATTATATGAAGACATCATTTATTGTGAAGGACAAAAAGGTGATGTATCGGTTGAAGTGGCTTTTCAGCACAATTCCGAATTTAATGAAGGCTGCTATAGTTTTGTAAATAACATTACAACACCGGAAGGTGGTACGCATTTAGCCGGATTTAAAAATGCATTGACCAAAACATTTAATGATTATGCAAGAAAACAAAAAATATTAAAAGACAGCGAAGCAAATCTGACTGGTGAAGATATCCGTGAAGGATTGACAGCAATTATCAGTATCAAGATTCCGGAGCCTCAGTTTGAGGGACAGACAAAACAAAAATTGGGAAACAGTGAAGCGAGAGGTGCTGTGGATAATATTGTATCGGAACAGCTGACTTATTATCTGGAACAGAATCCGGTGATTGCCAAGTTGATCTGTGAAAAATCACTTTTAGCACAGAGAGCGCGTGAAGCAGCAAGGAAAGCAAGAGACCTTACAAGAAGAAAAAATGTATTAGAAGGTGGCGGACTTCCTGGTAAATTGGCTGACTGCAGTGATAAAAATCCGGAAAACTGCGAGATTTATATTGTAGAGGGAGATTCCGCGGGAGGCAGCGCAAAAACAGCAAGAGATCGTGCTACTCAGGCGATACTTCCACTGCGAGGAAAAATTCTCAATGTAGAAAAAGCTAGATTAGATAAAATTTTGGTAAATGCGGAAATCCGTGCAATGATCACAGCATTTGGAACTGGTATTTCGGATGATTTTGATATTTCAAAACTTCGTTATCATAAGATCATTATCATGACAGATGCCGACGTTGACGGTGCGCATATTGCTACATTGCTTTTAACATTTTTCTATCGTTTTATGCCGGAGCTGATCAAACAGGGATATGTATATCTGGCTCAGCCACCACTGTATAAGATTGATAAGAATAAAAAGACTTATTATGCGTATAGCGATGATGAGTTAAATAAAACTTTGGAAGAGATAGGAAGAGACGGCAATAACAGTATCCAGCGATACAAAGGACTTGGAGAAATGGATGCTGAACAGTTGTGGGATACGACTATGGATCCGGAAAAGCGTATTTTGCTTCGTGTAACAATGGAAGAAGAAGATTCCTCGGATATTGATATTACATTCAATACTTTGATGGGTGATAAAGTAGAACCTCGTCGTGAGTTTATTGAAGCAAATGCCAAATATGTAAGAAATCTGGATATTTAAAGTAACACTTCGAAATGGAGGTTCATATGGATAGTAATATTTTTGATAAAGATGGTTTTGATTCCATCCAGCCGGTGGATCTGAAAAAGACAATGGAAACCTCTTACATCGATTATGCGATGTCAGTTATTGCATCGCGAGCATTGCCGGATGTAAGAGATGGATTGAAACCGGTACAAAGACGAATTTTATATGCAATGATCGAGCTCGGAAATTCGCCGGACAAGCCACATCGTAAGTGTGCGCGTATTGTCGGTGATACCATGGGTAAATATCATCCTCATGGAGACAGCTCTATTTATGGTGCTTTGGTAAACCTGGCTCAGGACTGGTCAACCAGATATCCGTTGGTGGATGGTCATGGAAACTTTGGATCCGTGGATGGCGATGGTGCTGCTGCGATGCGTTATACCGAAGCAAGGCTCAGTAAGATTTCCATGGAGATGCTTTCTGACATTAATAAAAATACCGTTGATTTTATGCCAAACTTTGATGAAACGGAAAAAGAACCGGTTGTTTTACCTTCACGTTTTCCAAATCTTCTTGTCAATGGCACATCCGGTATTGCGGTTGGTATGGCTACCAACATTCCTTCCCACAACCTTCGCGAGGTGATCAATGCGGTTGTAAAGATCATTGATAACCGCGTAGAGGAAGATCGTGAAACGGATATTGATGAAGTGATGGAAATCATCAAAGGACCGGATTTTCCAACAGGTGCTACGATTTTAGGACGACGTGGAATCGAAGAAGCTTATCGTACCGGCCGGGGAAAGATCCGTGTAAGAGCAGTTACCGATATTGAACCTATGGCAAATGGCAAAAACCGGATTGTTGTTACCGAACTTCCATTTATGGTAAACAAAGCTCGATTGATTGAAAAAATTGCAGATTTACATAAAGAAAAGAAAATCGATGGTATTACCGATCTGCGAGATGAATCGAGCAGAGAAGGTATGCGTATCTGTATTGAACTTCGCAAGGATGTAAATGCAAACGTGATTTTAAATCAGTTATATAAACATACACAGCTGCAAGATACATTTGGTGTAAATATGCTGGCACTGGTAAATAATGAGCCAGTTGTTATGAACTTACTTCAGATGCTTCAGTATTATCTGAAACATCAGGAAGATGTTGTGACAAGAAGAACCAAATATGATCTGAATAAAGCAGAAGAAAGAGCACACATCTTAAAGGGCTTGTTGATCGCACTGGACAATATTGATGAAGTTATTAAAATTATCCGTGCAGCAAAGAGCGCAGCAATTGCAAAAGAAAATTTGATCGAGCGGTTTGAGTTGGATGATGTGCAGGCTCAGGCAATCATTGACATGAGACTTCGTGCGTTGACCGGTTTGGAACGTGAAAAACTGGAAAATGAATATGCGGAGCTGATGAAAAAGATTGCAGAGTTTAAAGCAATTCTTGCGGATGAAAAATTATTATTAGGCGTGATCAAAAAAGAAATCTGTGAGATCAGAGACAAGTATGGAGATGACAGACGTACACAGATTGGATTTGATGAGTTTGATATTTCCATGGAAGACATGATTCCGGTAGAAAATACGGTAATCGCTATGACACGTCGTGGTTATATCAAGAGAATGACCATTGACAATTTCCGCAACCAGCATCGAGGTGGAAAAGGAATCAAGGGCATGCAGACGATTGAAGATGACAGTATCGAGCATTTGTTCATGGCGACAACACATCATTATCTTATGTTCTTTACCAACAAGGGAAGAGTATATCGTATGAAAGGATATGAGATACCGGAGGCAAGCCGCACATCGAGAGGTACAGCAATTGTAAATCTGTTGCAGCTTATGCCGGAAGAAAAGATCACAGCAGTAATTTCCATCAAAGATTATAATGAAGATGAGTATCTTCTTATGGCAACAACCAATGGAACAATTAAGAAAACTTCTCTTGCTGAGTATGAGAACATCCGGAAAAATGGATTGCAGGCAATTACGCTCCGGGAAGATGATGATCTGATTGAAGTAAAAGTTTCTGATAATCAATCGGATATTCTTTTAGTTACGGAGAATGGCCAGTGTATTCGTTTCCATGAAAAAGATGTTCGAACAACGGGACGTACATCGATCGGTGTTCGCGGAATGAAATTAGAAAAAGACGATAAAGTTGTGGCAATGCAGTTGAATATCCAGGGTGAAAATATATTATTAGTATCTCAATATGGCATGGGCAAGCGCACAAACATTGATGAATTTTCTGCACAACATCGAGGTGGAAAAGGTGTTAAATGTTATAAGATTACAGAAAAGACCGGAAAAGTAGTTGGCGCAAAGATTGTTGAAGATGGCACGGAAATTATGATGATGACAAATGAAGGAATCATTATAAGAATCGATGTGGATGGTATTTCTAAGCTGGGTCGTGTCACATCCGGTGTAAAACTGATGAATCTTGACAGCGAAAAAGATATTGTGATTGCTGGTATCGCCAGAGTCCAGGAAGACCCTGACGCAGAAGATGGACAGGAATCTACAGAGGACGAGGTAGAAGATGAGAACAATTAATACCAAAGAAATTACACAGACAATAAAAGAAATGTGTATGGAAGTAAATGTAAAGCTTTCATCGGATGTCAAAGAGGCTCTTCTTGCAGGAAAAGAGAAAGAAGAGTCTCCGATTGGCAGACAGATTTTGGCTCAATTGGAAGAAAATATGAAAATTGCCGGAGAAACCCAGATTCCGATCTGCCAGGATACCGGCATGACCGTTGTATTTATTCAGATTGGTCAGGATGTTCACATAGAAGGTGAATTTTTGGAAGATGCGATCAATGAAGGAATCCGGCAGGGTTATCAGGAGGGTTATCTTCGTAAATCTGTAGTAGGAGATCCATTGATCCGGGAGAATACAAAAGACAATACACCGGGAGTGATCCATTATGAGATCGTGCCTGGAGACAAGGTTACGATCACAGTAGCGCCAAAAGGTTTTGGCAGTGAAAATATGAGTCGTGTTGTGATGCTAAAACCTGCAGATGGTATAGAAGGCGTGAAAAAAGTGATTTTGGATACGGTAGAAGCCGCAGGACCAAACGCTTGTCCTCCAATGGTCATTGGTGTGGGTATTGGCGGAACTTTTGAAAAATGTGCAATCCTTGCCAAAAAAGCACTGACAAGAGATTTGAATTCTTCATCATCCATTCCTTATATAAAAGATTTAGAAGAAGAGATGTTGGAAAAAGTAAATAACCTTGGAATCGGACCTGGTGGTTTAGGTGGACGAGTTACCGCAATTGGACTGAATATTGAAACATATCCAACGCACATTGCGGGATTACCAGTGGCTGTTAATATCTGCTGTCATGTAAATCGTCATATTCGTCGTGTTATTTAAAATCCTTTTATTTTACAGAAATGGAGAGATACCATGGATCGATATATTGAGACACCATTAACAAAAGAAAAAGTAAAAGAACTTCAAGCAGGAGATTACGTATATATAACAGGTACCGTATATACGGCAAGAGATGCTGCCCATAAAAGAATGACAGAAGAACTGGCGCAGGGAAAATCTCTTCCATTTGACATCAAAGATCAGATCGTATATTATCTGGGACCAACGCCAAACCGCGAGGGTCAGGTAATTGGTTCGGCAGGTCCAACAACAAGCAGCCGTATGGATAAATATGCTCCAACATTGATGGACCTCGGAGAAACAGGAATGATCGGAAAAGGAAAGAGAAGTCCGGAAGTGATCAATTCTATGAAAAAAAATACCGCCGTATATTTTGCAGCAGTAGGTGGTGCCGGAGCGCTGCTTTCAAAGTGTATCAAAAAAGCAGAAGTAATTGCATATGATGATCTTGGAACGGAAGCAATACGAAAGTTATACGTAGAAAAACTCCCTGTGATTACAGTGATCGATTGTGAGGGGAACAATCTATATGAAACAGCTGCAGAGAAGTATAAAAGATAGGTAGAAAAAAATAGAAAAATAATATAAAAAAGTAATTGACAATTATAATATAGTTTGATAGAATATCATTTGCACTGACCGATAAAGTGTTTATCAGTAGTGTTGAATAACAAACAGAATATTGTTTATTTATTCAGCTGGAGAAGTACTCAAGTGGCTGAAGAGGCGCCCCTGCTAAGGGTGTAGGTCGTTCGCGCGGCGCGAGGGTTCAAATCCCTCCTTCTCCGTTCAACAGCAAAGAAGTATTTTGATAAGATCTTGACTGATTCATCATCAAAAAGAAACTTCAAAAACTTTTGAAAAAAAGTTAAAAAAGTTGTTGACAAAAGCAAAGAAATCTGATAAGATATATCTTGTTGACGCGATAGCGACAACGA